>JAFTPY010000290.1 GCA_017463035.1 Lachnospiraceae bacterium | reverse complement strand
TCTTCCGTATACAGCCACTCACCGGAATCCAGCTCATAATTAGCCAACATTCGTATCACAAAATAGTGGAACAAAAGATTATTCAGATTTTGATTTTCCCATACTTTTTCCTTACCGGTCGTCAACTCCGTAATAAGAAACTCCCTACTGTTACAAAGAATCGAAAGCTTCCTTGCATACTCCCATGCTTTCTCGTTCTCTCCCTTCCGGTGATAATAACGGCTCAGATAATCATTCGCCACATGACGTACATCGTCGTCCATAGAATGCTCCAAAATATATTCACTGTACCCCCGGCATTCTTCCGCAATCCGCTCCTTCTCCTCCTCGGTACAATCACGGGAATTCACATAGACCGTAGACTCATCAATAAAAAGGTCCATCAAAGCCGCATCATTCGGAAAACGCTTCAAGCCTTCCTTCAAAACCACAAGCAGCTCCTCGCTTCGGCCGTTTTTCGAAAGTGCCATAACCTCAGCAATGATTTTGTCCCGCTCTGCCGCCTTCCGGGACACATCAATCTCCAACAACTCATCCGCCGTTACCTCAAAGAAATTACAAAGTACCGGCAACTGGGAAATATCCGGTGCCGTACGACCGCACTCCCACTGAGAAACAGCCTTTGAAGAAACACCCAACACCTCCGCCAACTCCTCCTGGGTCAAATCCTTTGTTCTTCGCAGTGCTTTAATCTTAGAACCAATCGACATATCTTATGTCCTCCCAAATAAATTCAAAAGCGCTTTTGTAACTTTATTATAACTGTGATCGTCGGAAAAGAAAAGGAGTCGTTTTCGTAGAAAACGTATAGTAACACTTACCTTTTTCAGGACAAAGAATCTCACTTGCGAGATTCTCCGCCTGCGGCGGGTCGCGATAAGCGACAATTTCACATCCGCCGCAGTGCGATTCTTCACTCCGTTCCGGTCCGTCCAATACCACCGTCCCCCGGACGGTGTGGACCCCGCGGAGCGTTTTTTATCTTAAAGGAAGAACTTTCCTTTAAGATAAAATATAGGGCTGCTCAAAGCAGCCCCTCTGTTATCCCTAAAAGCACTCCCTATACTTTTCAATCATACGAAGCTCGGCACAAAGCTCCTCCGGCAGTTCCGACATTACCCCTTCCCAGATGTTTTCCGAAACCGGAGTGAACGAATGACGTTCTCTCGGTACGGTTACCTTCGATACCAAAGGTGCAGAATAACGATACTCTTTCGTATCACAAATACGGCAATACTCCTTATGATGTTCAAACATCTTGTCAAAATACCCGATTGCACGGTTCATATCGCCACCATATCGTGCCTCGTAGTTTGCCAACTTCTGATACAGAAAACTTATGTCCTTATGTTCCCTTCCGCATCTTCCGTCACTGAAAATCGTTTCATACAGATTCACAAGAGATAACAAAACCTGTCTCCCATACGCGGTGGTTTGTGTTGAATTCTTTGAAATCACAGAGTTCGTAATGATAGTTTTCAGTTGGCTTAACAGGTCTATGATCCCCTCTCCCTGATATCGATCCATCTCTTCCCCCTCAGCAGCCCGTGCCAACAACACTTCCCTGCATAGAATGACAGATTGCTGCTCCTTCGCAATTGCGATTGCTTTTTCATGATTTCCCATCATTCCGTAAAGCATACTCATGGAAAAAATCGCTGCATTGCGACAATCTGCCGGAATATCCATTTTCCACAATTTCTCATAGATGCGCAACGCCTCCTGCCAATACACATTCTGCGCATTATATGCAGCATCATCATTGATATAATCAGAGCCCTCTTCCGTCCGGGCCTTTGCCCCATTTATCTGCCAGCCCAGAAAATTCAGGTTATCTGCCAGCTTTACCATAATCCGTGGCTCATTGGGAAACTCCTCTGCTGCCGCCCGAAGCATTGCAACACATTCGGTAAAATCGCCTTTGTCTTTTCCGATTACACCGCCTGTTTTATCGAATGCTTCATCCGCTTTGGCAAGAATCGCCTTAATTTTCTCCTCCCGGTCGCTTTGATATCCGAACAGCTCATCAATAGTGATTCCGAAATAATTGGCAATGGAAGGAATAATCTCCACATCCGGGTAGCTTCCTCCGGTTTCCCATAGTTAAGGTTATTGCTTCCCCTGCGTATTGCGTACCGACACGCAGGGAGTTTCATTTAATCAATTTTTCCGATAAAGCGGTAGTAGATGTCTACCTTCTGTTTCCGGCAGCCATCCGGGCTTTTTACGGCTTCGTGTACCACGATTTTCTCAATCAGGGTGTTTAAAAGCTCGGTGGTCAGTTCCGTGGGATTTGAGTACTGCTTAATCAGTTCCACCCATTTCTCTGCATCACTTTCCGTCTGCTCCATGGAGCTTAAGGCTTCCTGCAATTCCCGGATTTTTGTTTCCAGTTCCCGTTGCTCTGTCTGAAACCGTTCCGAAAGCATGGTAAAGTTGTATTCGGTTATCTTTCCTAAAGACCAGTCCTCATACAGCTTTGTAAACAGTCCGTCTACCTCGGCTTTTCTCTTTGTGGCTCTTTTCAGTTCCACGGATCTTTGTTTCTTTGCGGCACTTCGTTCCTTATTCCCGGCATTTAACAACTTCTGTAACAGCTTTTCATCGTCCCGGTGCACCTGCTCCGACCAGTATTGCAGTCTGGAAAGCACATATC
>JAFTPY010000289.1 GCA_017463035.1 Lachnospiraceae bacterium | reverse complement strand
TCCGACCGTGTCCGGTCAAAGTACTGCTTATTCTCCAGCCAAAGCCCAAGCTGCATGGCCCAAATGTATTTCATAATTCGGTCCATATGTTCGCTGTGATCATAATCCGGCGGCACATTGATTCCTTTGATTGCCTCCAATAACTGCTGCTCTATGGACACATTATCCTTCGCCCTTCCGTACAGATAATCAATGGACACTTCGAAGTAATCCGCAATCTGCGGAAGCAGATCTCCGTCCGGGTAGCTTCCGTTCTCCCATTTGGAAACCGCCTGTGGGCTGACTCCAAGATGATTTGCCAGCTGCTCCTGGGTAACTCCTCTGTTCTTTCGTAAGGTCTGTAAGGTGGTTGAAAATGTCGTTCCTGCCATGCTCAAATTCCCCTTTCGGTTGTGTTGAGCTTAGTATATCACATCTTTTGGTTGAGTGGTAGTTCTAAAATCAACTACAACTTCATTCTTCGTGGTGTAATCATCCAATTTTCTACTGCCAGTTGTCCATTACAGTCCGCCCCACAAAACAAAGAATTCTTTTATCGTTAATTCTCCTCATAGTAGCATTTCATAATTTCTTTTACCGCAGTCTCCGTACCGCTTAAGATGATACGCATATTCTTTTTGTGCCACTCCATCCCGAACTGCAGCTCCTCATCCTCCTGCTCCTTGATTCTTTCGCAGAAGAAGGCAGCAGCCTGCTTCGCTTCCTCCCGCTCCGTGCAAATATCCAAAATCACACAGGTCCGGTTTTCCTTTTTCGCATTCAGCAATAAGAAATCATTTACAATGGCGTTTTGCTTTGCACGAATTCCCGGCTTTACTGCCGGATGCGCCAAGAAGGCTTCGTATTCCTCTTCGGAAAACCTCCACACCCCGTCTACCTTCTCACCCTTTAAAATCCCCTGACGTAAATAATTCCGTAGCGTTCTGGTGGTAAATCCCGTCATCATCGCAATATTATTCATCGTATACCATGTCATATTTCTATCCTCCGTTGTATTTCAATTATTTTCACAAGCCTTGCACTATCAGTATACAAGAGGCTCTGCATAAGAAGCAACAGGAAATCAGGTGACTTTTTCCTAATCAATTCCTTTCACAACCGGATTCCCCCCACAAAAAAAACACCGGACGATTTTACCTTATCGCAAGAACCTTGTTCTCGGCAAAACCATCCGGTGCACATATTATTATTCCTCTTCTAACTTATATTTTTCTTTCAATTCCTGAAGTCCCGCACGAAACTCCTTGGCATAGGTATCGGCGTTCCCCAGCTTCTCATTTGCCGCCCGGGTGTAGGTTTCATCCTGCTCATCTACCGCCTTAAGAAGTAAGCGCAACGCATCTACAAACTCCGTGGCATAGCTTACATATAGCTCATGAACCTCCAGCAGCTCTTCGTTGGTAATGGTCTCCGTAATTACGGAAGCAGCCCCCACTAAACCGTCAGCCATAGGAATCGTATTCGTTACCAACTCCATACATAAGGTATTATCATCCTTATAATTCATCCCGATGACGCTGCTGTAGCTGGCCAACATTCTCTGTTCCTGCTCCTTTAAGGACACCGATGTGGTGTCAACATAAGTCTTCACCGCCTCTTTGGCTTCTTTATCCACACAACCTGCCATGCCTAATAATAAAGCACATAATATCCCGATTGAACATAACTTCTTCATTCTGTTACTCCTTTTGTAGTTTTCAAGCCTACCGTTCAAAAAGCTCCACATACTCACCATCCGTCAGCACTGCCTTATAGGCCGGACGAATAATCTTATCCTGATTGATAAGCTCTTCCATGCGATGCACACTCCACCCTACAATCCGGGCCATGGCAAACAGAGGGGTAAACAATTCTGCCGGAAGATCCAGCATGCTGTAAATAAAGCCGCTGTAAAAGTCAACATTTGCGCTGACACCCTTATAAATGCGGCGCTCCCGCTCGATAATCTTCGGTGCCATCTCCTCTACCATCTTATACAAACGGTACTCTGCCATCTTGCCCTTTTCCTTGGCAAGAGTCTCCACGTACTCCTTGAACAGGCAGGAACGCGGGTCGGACAGGGAATATACCGCATGACCCATACCGTAAATCAGGCCCTTCTTGTCGAAAGCTTCCTTATGCAAAAGCTTCACCAGATACTCCTCCACCTGTGCCGGATCCTTAATATCCTTTACAGAGTGCTTTAAATCATGAAACATCTGCACCACCTTAATGTTGGCACCGCCGTGCTTCGGTCCCTTTAAGGAGCCGAGAGCCGCCGCAATGGCCGCATAAGTATCCGTTCCGGAGGATGTTACTACGTGTGTAGTAAAGGTGGAGTTATTACCACCGCCGTGCTCCATATGAAGTACCAGCGCCATATCCAGAATCTTCGCTTCCAGCTCTGTATACTTTTTATCCGGACGGAGCATCCGCAAAATATTTTCCGCTGTGGAAAGCTTCGGATCCGGATTGTGGATGTACAGGCTCTTTCCTCTACCGTAGTGGTTGTAGGCACAATAACCGTACACCGCCAGCATCGGGAATACCGCAATCAACATAATACACTGACGAAGCACATTCGGAAGACTGATATCATCCACTTTCTTATCGTAACAAGCCAAAGTCAGCACGCAACGGGAAATGGTATTCATCATATCCTTACTCGGTGCCTTCATCACAACGTCACGGACAAAATTGGTCGGCAACGTTCTGGACGCATTAAGAAGATGCTTAAACTCCGTAAGCTCCTTTTCCGTCGGAAGCTGTCCGAACAACAATAAATAGGTCACCTCTTCAAAGCCGAACCGTCCCTCACTTAAGAATCCGTTACAAATCTCACGGATATTGATGCCCCGGTACCGGAGCACGCCCTCACAAGGGACCTTTTCTCCGTTTTCCATGCGGAAGGACACAATATCCGAAATCCTTGTCAGACCCGCAACCACACCGTTACCGTTTAAGTCGCGCAATCCTCTTTTCACATCATGTACTTTATAAAGCTCCGGATCAATCCCGCTGTTACTGCGGCAAAGCTCCGCCAACTCTAAAATCTCTTGTGAAACTTCCGTTAATGCTTTTCCCATTACCCACTCTCCTTTTTCCTGATTTTCAACACTTTCCTTTTACCTTGCGGCTATCCCGCAAAACAAATCCTTACTAAAATCTTCTGCTGCCGCCGGAATGAGACCTTCCGCCGCCGCTTCGTCCGCCGCCTCCCGAGCTGCGACCGCCGCCGCTTCGTCCGCCGGAGCTGCCGGAGCTCTGCGGGGAATAGGTTTTGGACACGCTGGTCCTCACATAATCATCCTTATTGGCAGTCAAGCCCGAGATTCCGTCCTGAATATAAGTCAGTCCGTTGGCAGTCATTTTACCGCCCTTGGACCCCTTCATCAATAAAATACCGATAAACGCCACCGCTGCCGGAAGAAGAATAATCACCGGCCACGGCATACGGTGAAGCTTTGCCTTTAAGGAATTATCCTTAAAGTACTTACCGAAATCCGAAGACTGTGCATAATAAGCCGCCTCCGTCGCAAACAGTTTTACGCCGTACTCATAATCATCTCCGGAGAACCATTCGATAATATCATCTAAAATGTACTCTATCCGGTCGTCGTTAACCTGCTCTTCACAAGTGCCATAGCCCTGAATGCACACGCCTCGGTTGTTATAGTCCAGGTTCAACAGCATAATCGCCAAATCTTCCTCGGCATATCCGTTGTCGCAAAGAGCATCCGCACACTCCTCCAGAAAATACTTTTCGTCATCCATATCCATTTCTGCCACAAAGACACGAATGCTGATGTCGCCTTCATCTTCCTTTTCCTCAATCCAGCTATCGATCTCATCAAGCTCCGTCCGGCTGAACTTACCGAAAAAGTCATAAATCCGTTGGTCTTCATTCAGACTCATACCTGTTCTCCGAAGATTACTCCGCAGAATCTCTTTTACCTTCTCACGATCCGAAACGTACCGTTCTTCCGGTTCCGCTTCCGTCTCCCCCGTTAGATCCTCTAAATCAAACTCAAGGCCGAACTCATCAAAAAAATCTGCGTAATAATCCCCGTCCGTCAGTTCTGCCGCTGCCGTGCCCGCTGGGACAAAGCACCCTGCGACCATAGCCAGTACAAATACAATTCCGAACAGCTTATGTAATATCTTTTTCATTCCCCACACCTCCTATACCAATAAGAACGTAAGAAGTGCCAACAACGCAAAACTTCCGCCGTACAAAATTCCTGCCCACTTTGCCACACGGCTGCCGGAAACCGGAGCCTTTCCGATAATCTTACCGGTCTGTCCGTTCATGGTATAGATTTTCTTTTCTCCCTTATACTCATAGCATAAGGTCCACACCGGAAGCAGCGCATAATACTCTCTCGCACGCTTTACAAGACACTCCTTCTTCTGATAGGTAGTGGTTGCATAACCCTTAATACTGTCTGCCAGGTACTTTTCCGCATACTGTTGCGCTCTCCCTTTAGCACGGCTCTGTAACCCTTCCGCATCGATTCCGTACTTTTCCGCCTGAAAGCCCGCCAGATACTCCGGAGAGAAATTTTTCATCTCGCCGTAGTTGTACGGTTCCAGGCAGTCCATAGTTTCATCGTCCATCTTTACGGAAGCGTCTGCCGGTACCTTATGATAGGTCAGATTTGCCCGACGGTATACATGATAATACTTGGTCTCATGATAAACATAATCCCCCCGACGATAGGAACGCTTCTTGCTGCACAGGCAGTCCGCCTCCGCATCCACATTCATATCGTACAGCCAGAACGGCACATACACACCCGTTATCTCTCCCAATCGTTTTTCCGTCATAAAATCCTTCGGAGAAAGAATACCGTTTTTTGCCCACTTCCGGAACAAATCCTGCGCTTCCTTTTTGGACACCGTAAACGGAATCACCTTATCCGGTGCATATTCTCCGGAAAGTCTCGCCCGGAACGCCACCGCAGAACCGCAGTACGGGCAATGAGTTGCGCTCACCTCCGGCTCCGTTACAATAGCCGCACCGCAACTGTTGCAGAAAAACTCCTGCTCCTCTGTGTACACGTTCTGTTCCTTTTCTTCAAAAGCTTCTTCTTTGGGAAGCTCGGTCTCATCCGGAATCTGGCTTCCGTCAAAAGGCTCTACCTCAATTGTTTCTTCCTGGTCAATCTCCGGAGCATCTTCAATATCCTGCGTGTGACCGCAGCTTTCACACGTGAGCTTTCCCTGTTCGCTATCGTACTCCATTCCTGCACCGCATTGCGGACACATAAAATCAATTACCATCTTTTGTCCCCCACTTTCTCAAAAATTATCGAAAGAATTCCCAATTATTATACTAATATAAAATCAGAATGAAGTCAATAAAAACGCATGAAAAAAACAGGAAAGAAACACGCTTGATTCATGCATATTTCCTCATTGACCGTTACGGATTATAGTGCTACAATAAGTGCAGAATCGATGAGACTGTATTGTAAATATCCCCTTTGTGCCATCGGCACAGGAAGAAAGGACGCTTATGTGGATTGCAAGTGATTGGAAAGAATATGAAGTACTGGACGCTTCCGGCGGTGAGAAACTGGAACGCTGGGGCGATTATATTTTATTAAGACCGGACCCGCAGGTACTTTGGAACACTCCGAAGAAGGCCCCTGAATGGAAAAGGTTAAACGCTCACTACCACCGCAGCAACAAAGGCGGCGGCGAATGGGAGTTTTTTGATTTACCGCAAAACTGGCTGTTACATTATAAGGAACTGACCTTCCGTCTTCAGCCTTTTGCCTTTAAGCATACCGGCGTATTTCCGGAGCAGGCGGTAAACTGGGACTGGTTCGGCGATAAAATCCGGGCCGCAAAGAAAGCCGACCCGAACCGCGAAATTAAGGTTTTGAACTTATTTGCTTATACCGGTGGCGCCACCTTAGCCGCTGCCGCAGCAGGTGCAGCCGTAACCCACGTGGATGCCTCCAAGGGCATGGTGACCTGGGCAAAGGAAAATGCAGCCCTCTCCGGCCTCGGTGATGCACCGATTCGTTATATCGTTGATGACTGCGTCAAGTTTGTAGAGCGTGAAATCCGCCGCGGCAACCGTTACGACGCAGTAATTATGGACCCGCCGTCCTACGGCAGAGGTCCAAAGGGTGAGATTTGGAAAATCGAAGAGCAGATTCACTCCTTCGTACAGCTCACCACCCAGGTCTTAAAGGAGGAACCGCTGTTCTTCCTGATTAATTCCTACACCACCGGTCTTCAGCCGGCTCTCCTGTCCTATTTGCTTGGCACAGAACTTCGCCGGTTCTCCGGTCATATCGAGTCCTCGGAAATCGGTCTTCCTGTACGTGAAAGCGGTCTGGTGCTTCCGTGCGGTGCATCGGGACGCTTCGAAGCAAAATAATTGGAGGATTTCTGTCATGAAAAAAACAGGTGCTTATAAATTAGACATGACAACCGGTGCATTGCTTCCGAAAATGCTCCGATTCGCCCTGCCTCTCATGTTGTCCAGCCTTTTGCAGTTGTTATTCAACGCTGCAGATGTTGCTGTTGTAGGAAAATTTGCCGGAGATAATTCTTTGGCGGCAGTAGGCTCCACCTCTGCTTTGATTAACTTGTTGACCAATTTATTTCTGGGCCTTTCCATCGGTGCCAACGTGCTTTCCGCAAAATTCACCGGTGCAGGAGACAAGGAACGCACAAGCAAGGTAGTACATACCGCAGTAACCGTCAGCTTGCTCAGCGGCGCTATCTTAACGGTTATCGGTTTGCTGTTTGCACCGCAATTTCTAAAACTGATGAAATCTCCGGACGGAGTAATCGGTCTGGCATCTCTGTACATGCGCGTATATTTCCTGGGCATGCCGGCCATGATGTTTTATAACTTCGGCAGTTCCCTGCTCCGCAGCAAAGGCGACACCAAACGCCCTCTGTATTATCTCACTGCGGCAGGTGTATTAAATGTTTTGTTAAATCTGCTGTTTGTCATTGTCTTTCGCATGGACGTGGCAGGTGTTGCTTTGGCAACCATTATCTCCCAGTACATGTCCGCTGCATTGGTACTTCGTTGTCTGATGAAGGAACAGGACGAATCCTTCCGTGTCGTTTTAAGAAATCTCGGAATTGACAAAACCACATTGCTCAGCCTGATAAAAATCGGCGTTCCCGCAGGAGTTCAGGGCGTTGTATTTTCTCTGTCCAATGTAATCATTCAGTCTTCCGTTAACGGCTTCGGAGAAATATTCATCGCCGGAAGCTCCGCAGCCTCCAGTATCGAAGGCTTTGTCTGGGTTTCCATGAATGCTTTCCACCAGGCAGCACTGACCTTTACCAGTCAGAATATCGGTGCCCGAAAGTATTCCCGTATCAATAAAATCCTACTATGCTCCCAGGGCAGTACGATTGTGACCGGTCTGGTATTCGGTAATTTAGTTTACTTGTTCAGCCCGTACCTGCTTCACATCTATACCGACACTCCTGCTTCCATTGAAGCCGGTATTACGCGTCTTTCCGTGATTTGTACCACCTACTTTCTATGCGGTATGATGGACACTATTGTGGGCTCTATCCGCGGCATGGGCTACGGCGTCGTACCGACCGTTGTTTCCATGATCGGTGCCTGCGGACTCCGTTTGTTGTGGATTGCCACAATCTTTCAGATTCCGAAATTCCACACTCCGGAGCTCCTGTTTACCTCCTATCCGGTCTCCTGGGGATTAACGTTCCTTGCACATCTGGTTTGCTTTTTGATTATGCGCAGGAAGTTCCCGAAACAGGATGAAG
>JAFTPY010000288.1 GCA_017463035.1 Lachnospiraceae bacterium | reverse complement strand
GTTTCTGGTCCTCTGGGAGGAGATGGCAAAGCGGTTCGGTAATGATCCGGAGCATGTAGCTCTTGAACTTTTAAATGAGATTACGGATCAGTCCTTTATTGATGCATGGAATCGTATTTCCACCGAATGTATTAAGAGAATCCGCAAAGTTGCACCGGATGTTTTGATTTTGGTAGGCAGCTACTGGAACAATTCCCCGGATGCGGTGAAGGATTTGGTTGCTCCGGCAGATGCGAACGTTATCTTTAATATGCATTGCTACGACCCGCTGAAGTTTACTCATCAGGGTGCTACCTGGACGAGCATGATTGTTCCGGAAGAACGTTTTGCTTTTGAAGAGTTTCATATTACAAAGGAATATTTCAAGGAGCGTTTTGCTTCCGCAGTTGAAACCGCAGAAAAGTATAATTCGACCTTGTATTGCGGTGAATACGGCGTAATCGACAGAGTTTTTCCGGAAGATACGGTAAAGTGGTACAAGGCAATTCACGAGGCTTTTGAAGAATTGGGAATCGGCAGAAGCGCATGGAGCTATAAGGAAATGGATTTCGGTTTGTCCGATGCACGTTTAAGCGGTGTGATTGAGGAACTTATAAAGTATTTATAAAAAATGCTTGCAATCCTTCTGAATCTATGGTATAATCCTCGATTGTGAGACAAGATGTTCCGCTGTACCGTACTCGGTAGTAAGAATGTCCATATTTTTAAGGAGGTCGCAACATGAACGACATTATTAAGAACATTGAAGCAGCTCAGTTAAAGGCCGAGGTTGCCGAGTTTGCCGTAGGTGATACCGTACGTGTACACGCAAAGGTAAAAGAGGGTAACCGTGAGCGTATCCAGATTTTCGAGGGAACCGTTTTAAAGAGACAGAACGGTGGCGCAAGAGAGACCTTTACGGTAAGAAAGACATCCAACGGTGTTGGTGTTGAAAAGACTTGGCCGGTACATTCTCCGATCGTTGAGAAGATCGAAGTTATCCGTCGCGGTAAGGTTCGTAGAGCAAAGCTCAACTACTTACGTGACAGAGTCGGTAAGAAGGCAAAGGTTAAGGAACTTGTTAGATAATAAGTTGACGAAAGGGACAATGAAAATTGTCCCTTTCTACATATAAAAAAGGGGTGAGACAATGGCAAAGTATGATTTTGACTTAAGCGATAACCGTAAGAAACGAAAAAGAAAAAAGAAGATTAGAAGCGCACTGTTTCTTCTTTTGGAAACGGTAGCTGTCGTTGTACTTGCTTTTTTTCTTGTCAGACTTGCAATTGAACGTACGGTGGTTCCGGGAACTTCCATGGAACCGACCTTAGCAGAGAATACGTCCATTATTGTGAATCGGTTATCTTATATGACGAAAGGACCCAAACGTTTTGATGTGATTGTGTTTGAACAGGAAGGGGAAGAGCACAGTTATTATCACGTAAAACGCGTGATTGGTCTTCCGGGGGAACAGGTGCAGATTGCCAACGGTTTGGTTTATATTAACGGAGAACCGTTAAAGGAAGCGGTACACGGTCTGGCACAAATTCATTTATCCGGTCTGGCGGCAGAGGGGATTACATTAGACGAAGATGAATATTTTGTATTGGGCGATAACCGGAATAAGAGCGAGGACAGCCGGTTTGCCAATATCGGTAATGTAACGAAGGAGCAGATTGTGGGAAAGGCGTGGTTGACGCTGAATCCGTTTAATATTATTTCCCAGATGAATCTGGAGAAGAATCAATAGGATCGAGGCAGGCAGAGCAAATCTGCCGGACGGAGGTGTAAGATGCAGTATCAATGGTATCCGGGACATATGAGTAAGGCAAAACGCCAGATTCAGGATGAACTGAAGCTGGTGGATGTAATTATAGAGTTGGTGGATGCCCGTATTCCGTACAGTTCGAAGAATCCGGACATTGAGAAGTTTGCGGGGAACAAGCCGCGGGTGCTTTTGCTTAATAAGGCGGACTTGGCGGATGAGGCCCGTACGAAGGAATATAAGACTTACTATGAGAAAAAAGGATATTTCGTGCTGACGGTGAATTCCAAGGCGGGTTCCGGCGTAAAGAATGTGCTGAACGTGGTTAAAGAGGCATGTAAGGAGAAGCGGGAACGCGACTTAAAGCGCGGTATCATCGGCAGACCGCTCCGGGCTATGATTGTAGGTATTCCGAACGTGGGAAAGTCTACCTTTATCAATTCCTTTGCGGGAAAGAGTGTTACGCTTGTAGGGAACAAGCCGGGTGTTACTAAGGGAAAGCAGTGGATTCGCCTGAATAAGGAACTGGAGCTTTTAGATACGCCGGGTATTTTATGGCCGAAGTTTGAAGACCAGCAGGTGGGTTTGCGGATTGCATGGATTGGGTCTATCAATGAGGATATTTTGGATATCCGGGAACTTGCCATGACCTTACTTTCTTATTTATACGAGGAATATCCGGGCGTTGTGAACGCAAAGTACGGCATTGAGGAATGTGCCGACGGCTTTGAGGCATTGGAGCGTGTGGCAAGAAAGCGCGGCTGCTTGAAAAAGGGCGGCGAGGCGGATATTGAGCGTGCTTCGGGCATTATTATGGATGATTATCGAGCAGGTAAAATAGGAAGGATTACGCTGGAGAGAGTGGAGAAGGAAGAACCGGATACGAACGCGAAGGACAGGGTTGAGAAAACGGAAGATTCTGTGGCGACTGCGACGGAAGAAATGTAAGGCTTTTTGAAATCGATTAACAAGGTCAAGAGATTTGTGATGAATTGGGTTTACAAAAGATAGGGGTACAATATGGCAGAAAAGATGGATGTAATAAAGGAGGCGTTGGTAACTGCTACGCCGGAAGAACTGGAAACAGTGATTTCTTTGTACGCAGATGATACCAGAAGCGGAGTCATAAAGCTGATTGAGCAGGCGAGAAAGCGGAAAGAAAAGTTTCTGGCGGAGTGTGCCAGAGTGGACGGTATGCTGGCTTATGAGCGGGAATACGGGAATTACAACGTGGTCTGCGGTATCGATGAAGTGGGCAGAGGTCCTCTTGCGGGACCGGTGGTGGCGGCTTGTGTGGTGCTTCCGAAGGATTGCCGGATTTTATATTTGAACGATTCCAAGCAGTTGTCCGAAAAAAAGAGGGAAGAACTTTTTCCTGAAATTCTCGATAAAGCGGTAGCCTACGGTATCGGCTGTGTGTCCCATACGGTGATTGATGAGATAAACATCTTGCAGGCGACCTTCCGCGCTATGCGGGAGGCAATGCAGAAGATGGCTGAGACCTGCGGCGCGCCGGATGTACTGTTAAACGATGCTGTGACCATTCCGGGAGTCAACGAGCTCTTTGGCGGGAAGTCGGTAAAACAGGTGCCGATAATTAAAGGGGATGCCAAGAGTCTGTCCATTGCGGCAGCCAGCGTTATTGCAAAGGTAACGAGAGACCGGATGATGGTGGAGTTCGACAAGGTATATCCGGGCTACGGCTTTGCCGGAAACAAGGGCTACGGTTCCGCGGAGCATATGGAGAAGCTCCGTGCGGACGGGCCGTGTCCGATACATAGAAGGAGCTTTATAAAGGGGATAATGGGAGAGGTTGAGAAGGAATAAAAAGTTTAATGATTTTCGAGAAAAACTATTGACAAAAAGAAAATGTATCTGATACAATAAAAGTGAGGAGAGTCCTGCCGATAAGTGGACATTCAAAAAGCGTTAGGGTCGCTACGGTGACACTACATTCAAGGACTATGGAAACATAGTCCTTGAAATATTTTTGGGAGGGAAGAATGAAGCAGTTACCGTTAGATGTATATCAAATTGATATGAAATACATAAGGAATTTACATAATATTGATGACAGAGTTTTGTCGGTTTCTCCACAAATCGGGAAAGACGAGCGCCCTTTTCTTGGTGTGATAGTTGTTTGTAATGAGCATAGATATTGTGTCCCTTTATCAAAACCAAAGATAAAGCATGCCAAAATGAGGGATAAGATTGATTTTAAAAGGATTATATATCAGGGGGAGTTAATAGGTGTTTTAAATTTCAACTTGATGGTTCCTGTAGAGGATATATTAATTCGAAAGATTGACACGAAGCTTCGTAAGCACGATAATGAAGATACACGGAAAAAGAAGGAACTTTTACGGAAAGAGTTAGAATGGTGTAATGAACACGCAAGAGATTTAATGAATACGGCAAATGTTTTATATGTAAAATATGTATCGGGAGAGTTTTTTGGGGCAAGAGAACAGTGTTTGGATTTTAAACGTATGGAAACAGAATGCAAAAGGTATATAGAGAAGAAATATCCGTCACAAGGCTGACATGAATCGTATCAGCCTTGTGACGGACTGTTTTTGTTTATGGTCTTATGTTTTATACACATTCGCTTCAAAAGCGAAGCTATTCACTGAATATATGAAAGACAAATCGTGATAAATCGGTTACCATATGGTTGGAGGTAGGAACAATGCAAAAGAAAGTAAATCTTCAGTTGGCATATTTGCGTAAGAAAAAAGGAATTACACAACAAGCTCTGGCAGAAGAGGTAGGAACATCTTATCAGAATATCAGTAAATGGGAAAACGGCATTACCATGCCGGATATCACGATGTTGCCGGTTCTTTCGGAAGTTTTCGGAGTAACAACCGACCAGTTACTTGGTTTAACTGCGATACAAGAGAACGCTTATCTGGAAGAAAAAACCGACACCGATGAATTTTGGAATGAAAAGTTACAGTATTTAATTCGTCAACAAAAAACAAGCTGGAACGAAGACTATTTCGAATTTTTGATTAAGAACGTCTGGGGAATCAACGAGCCTGTAGATGTTTTGGATTTGGGTTGTGGCTACGGTTATATCGGTCTTTCGTTATTGCAATATTTACCGAAGGGCAGTACTTATACCGGCGTGGATTTTTCTGCAAAACTTCTTCAATACGGTAAAAAATTGTTTCAGGAAAAAGAACTTCCGGCCACCTTTGTTCAGGAAGATATATTGGATTACAAAACAAAAAAGGAATATAATATTACCATGTGCCAAGGGGTACTCAGACATTACGGAACTTCCGAACCGATTTTAAGGAAAATGCAGGCGCTGACCAAGGAAGGCGGTCTTATCGTCAGTATGGATATCAACCGGGAAATTGAGTTGGACGGAATCTACATCGAGGGTATGGACTACGATAAGCTTTGCAATCGAAACGGTAGCAGAAAACATTGGCTTGCAGAGTACGAAAACGGTGACAGAGACTATGCCGCTGCCATGCGAAGTGCACATCAAATGCATCAGTTGGGAATAAAGAATATCGAAGTACGATTAAACGACAAGGTATCGTTCTTCTCTCCGGAACAGAACGACTATGAAAAAAACATAAGTAACATGATGGAGTTTCATTTATTATGGTACAAGGAACCGGAGCTGGATGTGATAGAACGTCTGATGAATCACGGCATGACGCGCAGAGAGGCTTATGCTTATTATCAGAGAGGACAGGAAATTAATGATTTTCTGAAAAATAATCCAAAGGCTACAGTAACCTGGTTACGGGGGAAATTAATTACCTTCGGAAGAAAGTAGGTGTACATGAAAATATTATGCTCTACCGGTGGCATCATCGGACCGCAAAACCAGCGGGATTACAGACTTTTAGAGAACTATAGTAAAGAACTTTTATGCGATGGATTTGAATTAATGATGTATAAGGCTTGGTACGAGGAAATTGACGACCTAATATCTTATCTAAAAGGATTACGGCTTTATATTCCGGTTGTACATTGTGAAAAAAACATTGGCCGTTGCATTGGTACGGGTACAGCAGAGGAGATTGAATGTGGTTTTGAATTTTTTAAAGCGGATTGTCGGGTGGCAAAAGAAATATCCGCGCAAAAGTTAGTCTTACATTTATGGGGAGGAATAGTTTCCGACAGCAATTTTGAAAACAATCTGTCCTGCTACAAAAAGTTTAAGGAAATCGCAAGCCAATACGACTTGGATTTACAGATAGAGAATATTGTTTGTAATGTGAAGGACCCTATGACAAGATGGTGTCAACTGGCAGAACGGTATCCTGATATTCGATTTGTATTCGATACAAAGATGGCAGCCTTTCACGGACAGATGGGGCTTTTGTATCAAAAAGAATACGAATGGCTATGGAAAAACGGACATATCTGCCACTATCACATCGGCGATTACAGCAGTATCCCAATGGATTGGGCAAATCTGAAATCACTTCCCATCGGAAAGGGGAATATTGATTTTGACAGCTTTGCGGTATTTTTAAAGAATATTAATTATAACGGCTTTCTTACTTTGGAAGGTACTTCCTTCAATGAGAACGGAGAGGCCGATATTGCATTGTTGAACAAATGTTTTGAAATTATGAGAGGTTGGTAAACATGTCAAACACAATAGCACATCTCGCAGTTGCAAGAGAATTATTAAAAAAATGCCCGAATTTAATACATAATGAAAGAGCATATTATCTGGGGACTCTGGCTCCTGATACAATTGGGGGTAAACCGGATTACAAACGTGAGGACAAGAAGAAGGTACATTTGCGTGAGGATATACCCGATACCAAATGGCTGGAGCCGGAGCTTATGGCAATATTTACAGAGAGAGTAAATGCGTTTGCGCAGGAACATATTGTAAATGAGAGCGATGCAGACCAAAGAGATTTCAATATAGGCTATTTTGTACATTTGTTAACAGATAAATACAATCACGAAATTATTCGACAGAAATTATTGAAAAAGACGATAGAAAGAGGAGTTGTATCCAGTGTCTGGGAATTTTATCATTCAAGTGGGCATGGTGAAAGTAGGCATGATGAATTAGAAGCATTGGATTCTTATTTGCTTGAAAGTTACCCTAAACTGGGGGATTTGTTCTCTGAATTAATAAGTAAGGAGGTTGATTATTGTTTACCAGGATGGATTGAAAAGCAATATATAAAGAATAGTATATGGTGGTGGAACAATCATTATTTACCGAGAATAAAGGAACAGGAGCTTTTGTATCTTGCTACAGAGGATATGGAGGAGTTTATTACATATAGTGTGAGAGAGATTACAGAGGAATTGAAAGGGGTAGTAATACAATAATGCTATGTCATTACAAATGTTTTGACATAGCATTGTTTATTTGTTATTCTTATAGTAGCGAAGGGAGGTGTCTGTTTGGAAGAACAAAAGAGTAAAATAGCGGTTGCGTTGGAATACGAGCCTTCCGAGGAGGCACCGAAGATTGTGGCCTCAGGGCGTGGATATGTGGCGGAGAAGATTATCGAGCGTGCGGTGGAGGAGAATGTGCCGCTTCACAAGGATGATAAGCTGGCGGGGACGCTGTCGAAGCTTGAAATCGGCGATGCCATACCGCCGGAGCTTTATGAGGTGGTGGCAGAGGTTTTGTTGTTTGTCGATAAGGTTGATAAAATAAAGGGGAAGGTAAAGAAGTCGCTGTAAAGACTTGTAATTGTAATGTGGGAGGAAGAATGAAAGAAAATAAAGGGCAGGAGAGTAACGATACCGTTTGGAACCGCCGGCGTGTAGGCTCCGAGCAGGAAACAAAAGTGCAGGAATATCTACAGGAAAAAGGCTACGAGATTGTTGCCCGGAACTTTTATACGAAGCACGGCGAGATTGATATTATCGCGAAAAAGGATGGTTATCTGGTATTTATCGAGGTAAAATACCGTGCCGATGGGCGGTACGGAGCACCGGAAGAAGCGGTGGATTTCAGAAAACAGAAGAAAATCATTGCAGCGGCGCAGTATTATCTGTATAAGAACCGGATTCCTTTTGATACGCCGTGCCGGTTTGACGTGGCAGGGGTGACGGGAGATGAAATCAGGATTACGGAGAATGCGTTTTGGATATAACGGTACGGAAGAATATAACGGGCGAATCCACGCATAGTGTTTCCTGTGTATAAACAGCATCTATGAAAAGAGAGTAAAAGGATAGAATTATGAAAGATAAGTTACATTTGCTTGCTACAAAGGAAATGGCAGTATCGGGTACTTCAGTACCGTTTTTATATTTTAAGCGTCTGGCTGCACATCCGGACGTAAAACATGGCTGCTCTACAAGAGTAGGAGGCGTCAGTGAAGGGTACTTTTCCAGCATGAATCTCGGGTTCGAACGTGGAGATTCCGATGAAAACGTTATGGAGAATTATGACAGACTTTGTAACGCCATGGGATTTTCAAAGGAGCAGGTGGTGCTTCCGGACCAAGTCCATGATACCGTGGTGCGGAGAGCAACCAAGGCGGATTGTGGCAAAGGAATTATGAAACCACGGGATTACTCTTGCGTAGATGCCCAAATCACCAATGAGCCGGGGGTGGCTTTGGCAGTGTTCGGTGCAGACTGTGTGCCGGTGTTTTTCTATGATCCGGTGAAAAGGGCCATCGGTACGGCTCATGCGGGCTGGCGCGGAACCATCGGGCGGATTGCCGAGAAAACGGTACAGGCCATGGAAAAGGAGTTCGGCAGTCAAGCGGAACATATGGAAGCTTACATCGGTGTATCTATCTGTAAAGACTGCTATACCGTATGCGGTGAGGTGGCGGAACTGTTTATGAAAGAGTATCCGGAAGCTACCATGCAGACTGAGGAACAGAAGAAAGGCGGTACTTGTCAGTTGGATTTGTGGCAGGTGAACCGTATCATATTGGAACAGGCCGGTGTAAAGCCGGAAAACATTGTCATCGGAGGCGTTTGTACCAAATGCCATTCTGAGGTGTTATACTCCCACAGAGTACAAGGAAACGACAGAGGCAGTTTGGCAGGATTTTTGATGCTGGCAGAAGTGTAGAAGGAATACGAAAACCAAGTTGCGGAGTGCACTAATAAGTAGAGCGGCAATTCGCAAATGAGAAAGAGGCAACTATGAGTAAAAAACTACAAGAACATAAAATCAAAGAAGTTCTCCCAGGCAGTATTGCCGAGGAACTTGAAATCGAAGCAGGAGATGTGCTGGTTTCCATTAATGAACAGCCCATTAAGGATGTGTTCGATTACCGGTATTTGTCCGAGGATGAGGAGATTGTCCTTTTGATAAGAAAGCAGGACGGCGAGGAATGGGAACTGGAAATCGAGAAAGATGCATACGAGGATTTGGGATTGGTATTTGAAGACGGCCTGATGGATGAATACCGTTCCTGCCGGAATAAGTGTATCTTTTGTTTTATTGACCAGATGCCGCCGGGAATGCGGGATACGCTTTATTTTAAGGATGATGATGCACGACTTTCTTTCTTGCAGGGAAACTATATTACGCTGACCAATTTATCCGAGGAGGATATGGAGCGGATTTTGTTTTATAAGCTTTCTCCGATTAATATTTCTGTCCATACTACGAATCCCGAACTTCGTTGTAAGATGCTGAATAATCGTTTTGCGGGGGAAGCACTTGACAAAATTAAAAAGTTTTATGATGCGGGCCTTGAGATGAACGGACAGATTGTGCTTTGTAAGGGCTATAATGACGGGGAGGAACTGGAGCGGACCATTCATGATTTGACCTCGTATTTACCGTTTATGCAAAGTGTTTCCGTGGTGCCGATGGGGATGACAAAGTTCCGCGAAAGGCTTGCACAGGTGGAACCGTTTACCAAAGAGGATGCGGTAGAAGTCATCGGCATTATTAAGAAGTGGCAGGATATCATACAGAAGCACTATGGAACGAGAATGATTCATGCCAGTGACGAATGGTATTTGCTGGCGGGATTGCCGCTGCCGGCGGAGGAAGACTATGAAGGATATCCGCAGTTGGAAAACGGAGTGGGTATGCTTCGTTTGTTAAATGTGGAAGTGGATGAGTGTCTGGCGGAGTACAAGGGAGATGACCGGGTACGGAAGTTGACGCTTGTTACAGGTGAACTGGCTGCACCTTCTCTAAAAGAGCAGGTTGCAAAAATTCAGAAAAAGTATCCGAATATTTCTGCAGAGGTGGTGGCTATTCGTAACGATTTCTTCGGAGAACAAATTACCGTAGCCGGTTTGGTGACGGGACAAGATATTATTGCCCAGTTAAAAGACAAGGATTTGGGTGATGTTTTATTGCTGCCGGAGGTTATGCTTCGGAGCGGAGAAGAAGTCTTTTTGGATGATTTGACGGTTTCTGATGTGGAAAAGGCTTTACAAACCCGCGTGAGTATTGTAAAATCAGAAGGAGAGGCTTTTGTACGAGCCGTAATTGCGTAGTATTTGATTTTTGAAAGTGAGGATAAATTCCTAAATGAGTAATCCGATTGTAGCCATCGTGGGACGCCCGAATGTGGGCAAGTCCACGTTATTTAATGCCCTTGCGGGAGAACGTATTTCGATTGTAAAAGATTATCCGGGCGTAACCCGTGACCGTATTTATGCGGATGTAACCTGGTTGAACTACAAGTTTACCATGATTGATACCGGCGGTATTGAGCCGGAGACCAAGGATAAGATGTTGACCTATATGCGTGAGCAGGCACAGATTGCCATTGATACGGCAGATGTGATTGTGTTTCTGACGGATGTGCGTATGGGCCTTGTGGATGCGGACTTTAAAGTAGCGGATATGCTGCGCCGTTCCGGTAAGCCGGTTGTCCTGACGGTCAATAAGGTAGATGATTTTGAGAAGATGCAGGCGGATGTGTACGAGTTCTATAACCTCGGTATCGGCGACCCTCTTCCGGTATCCGGTGCATCCAGATTGGGATTCGGTGAATTGTTAGACGCTATCGTAGAGTATTTCCCGGCTCCGGTTGACGGGGAAGAGGAAGAGGAGCTTCCGAAGATTGCGGTGGTCGGTAAGCCGAACGTCGGCAAGTCTTCTATTATTAATAAGCTCACCGGCGAGAACCGTGTCATTGTATCAGATATTGCGGGAACCACCCGTGATGCCATCGATACGGTGGTAAAGTTCAACGAAAAGGAATATATCTTTATTGATACGGCGGGACTTCGTCGTAAGAATAAGATTAAAGAAGAAATCGAACGCTTCAGTATCGTGCGTACCGTCAGTGCGGTGGAACGTGCAGATGTTGTGGTGGTAGTTATCGATGCCACGGAAGGCGTAACCGAGCAGGATGCAAAGATTGCCGGTATCGCCCACGAACGCGGAAAAGGTATTATTATCGCGGTCAACAAGTGGGATGCGGTGGAGGATAAGGACGATAAGACGATTTACCGTCAGACGGAGCGTATCCGTGAGATTCTGTCCTTTATTCCGTATGCGGAAATTATTTTCATTTCCGCAAAAACCGGCCAGCGTATGACGAAGATTTTCGAAAAGATTGATTTGGTAATCCAGAGCAGAACATTGCGTATCCAGACCGGTGTGCTGAATGAAATTCTTATGGAGGCCACCTCCTTGCAGCAGCCGCCGTCCGATAAGGGCAAACGCTTAAAGATTTTCTTTATGACCCAGGTGGCGGTGGGACCGCCTACCTTTGTGCTGTTTGTAAACACAAAGGAGCTGATGCATTATTCCTATCAGCGTTATATCGAAAATAAGATTCGTGATACCTTCGGATTTGTGGGAACTTCGTTGAAGTTCATTATCAGAGAGCGCGAGGATAACACGAAATAAGCGAAGCAGTAAAAAAGAAATGGCAGGATAAGTAACATGATTTGGCGTATTGCAATTTGTTTGATTTTAGGATATGCATTCGGATGCATTTCTACGGGATATATTGTCGGAAAGATTCAGAAGGTAGATATCCGGAAGTACGGAAGCGGTAATGTGGGAACCACCAATGCTCTTCGTACTTTGGGAAAGAAGGCGGCACTGATTACGCTACTGGGAGATGTGTTTAAGTGTGCGATTCCGGTGGTGCTGATTAAATTTGTGATTTTCAAAGACATGTCATATGCGGATTTGTTAGGATTATATACGGCGCTCGGTGCGGTACTCGGTCACACCTTTCCGTTTTACCTGAAGTTTAAGGGCGGTAAGGGAATTGCTGTACTGGTCGGCACCATTCTTACCTTTGACTGGCGGATTTTCTTGATTTGTGTGGCAACCTTTTTTGTAATCCTTGCAATTACCCGTTTTGTATCACTGGGTTCTCTTGTGATGGAAGTTTTGTTTGTAATCTGGGTGGCGGTGACCCGTCCCGGAGACTGGCATATGTTGGCTTTAAGTCTTGTGTTTGCTGTACTGGCCTTCTACACTCACAGAGAGAACATCAAACGTTTGATAAGCGGTACGGAGAATAAAATCGGGCAGAAGGTGAAAATACAGACGGAGGATTCCGAAAGGAAAGAAAAGTAAAAAGCTTGTTTAAGAAGGTTCCGTGACGGAAGTTTACTGTGACGGAATAAATGCGTGGAATGAAATGAAAGGGAGATGTGCGTCTTGTGATGCGCGGAATAGGTGGACGGTATGAAAAAGGTTACGGTTTTAGGAGCAGGCACTTGGGGTGTGGCTCTGACTATATTGCTGGCGAATAACGGCCATGAAGTGACCCTGTGGTCGAAGTTTGAATCAGAGACAGGGGCTTTGGCCGCAAACCGCAGTGAAATCAAGAATCTGCCGGGAGCGGTTCTGCCGGATAGTGTAAAGCTGACCAATGATTTGGCGGAGGCTGCGGCGAACGGGCCGGATTTGATTGTAAATACGGTGATTTCTCCGAAGGTGAGAGAGGTGTCAAAGAATCTTTCTTCTTATATAAAAGAAGGCACTGTTATTGTAAATGCATCCAAAGGAATTGAAAACGGTACATTGTATACGATGACGGATATTATTTCCCAGGAAATTCCGCAGGCAAAGGTGGCGGTGATTTCCGGTCCGAGCCACGCGGAGGAAGTGAGTCGTCATATTCCGACCACGGTAGTGGCCGGTGCAACCGATAAAGAGACGGCGATGTATATTCAGGATATGTTTATGAATACGTATTTCAGAGTGTATACCAGTCCGGATGTACTGGGAATCGAAATCGGAAGTGCCCTAAAAAATGTGATTGCATTGGCAGCCGGTGCAATTGACGGTCTGGGCTATGGCGATAACACGAAGGCAGCACTGATTACCCGCGGTATTGTTGAAATCGCAAGACTGGGTGAGGCAATGGGGGCTCGTTATGAGACCTTTGCGGGACTTTCCGGTATCGGTGATTTGATTGTAACCTGTACCAGTAATCACAGTAGAAACCACAATGCAGGCTATCTTCTCGGACAAGGAAAGTCCTTAGAGGAAGCAAAGAAGGAAGTAGGTCAGGTGGTAGAGGGTGTAAATTCTGCTCAGGCAGCGTTGGCCCTTGCGAAAAAGTATGGTGTGGAAATGCCGATTGTGGAACAGGTCAATGCGGTCCTGTTTGAAAATAAGGAAGCAAAGGAAGCGTTAAAAGATTTGCTTGTCCGTGAAAAAGTAACCGAATATAGTTCACTTAGTTGGGAATAATAAATCTCCCCCCTGGCATATACTGTAACAGCAGAACCAAGGGGGATTTTTTATGGAAACGTTTGATTTATACAAAGACATGAAGCTTCGTACCGGCGGAGAAATATACATTGGCGTTGTAGGTCCGGTCAGAACCGGAAAGTCCACTTTTATTAAGCATTTCATGGACGAAATGGTACTTCCGGTGATAAAGTCGGAGGCAGAAAAGGTGCGTGCTACCGATGAAATGCCACAGTCTGCCCAAGGGCGTACCATTATGACCACAGAGCCGAAATTTATTCCGAAGGAGGCGGCCGATATTGTTTTTCCGGACGGAACCGATGTGAAAATCCGCCTGGTAGATTGTGTGGGATATATGGTAGAAGGTGCAGCCGGACATATGGAAGGGGAAAAGGAACGAATGGTTAGAACTCCGTGGTCGGAGGCGGAAATTCCTTTTACAAAGGCGGCGGAATTGGGAACCGGAAAGGTAATCCGGGAACATTCTACCGTAGGCGTATTGGTAACCGCGGACGGCAGTTTCGGTGAATTAACCAGAGAAAACTATGAGATTCCGGAGGAACGGACCGTAAATGAGCTAAAACGCCTCGGAAAGCCGTTTGTTGTTTTATTAAACTCCGCAAGACCGAAGGCTGCGGAAACGTTGCAATTGGCGCAGGAACTTACGGAACGATACGATGTAACGGTACTTCCGACGGACTGTACAAAGCTGGAAAAGGCGGAATTGACAGGCGTTTTGGAGGAGCTTTTGGCAGCTTTTCCGGTCAGTGAAATGATATTCCGACTGCCGAAATGGGTGGAACTTTTAGAGAATACCCATGAAATGAAAAAAGAAGCGATGGAACATGAGAAGGAATTGTTGTTTCGTAATCGCAGAATCAGGGATGTCAGGGAACAAAAGGAGTATCCGGCAGGTACATATTTCGAACGGATACAGAATGTGTCCGTATCTATGGAAAACGGAATGGTGGAGTTTCGATTTCAGCCGAAAAAGGAGTACTATTACGGAATGTTAAGCGAACTGTTGGGATGCGAGGTGACCGGAGAACGTCGTTTTTATCAAGAATTGAGAGAACTTGCAAAACGTCGTTCGGAGTATGAAAAAATCGCGACAGCTTGCGAAGAGGTGGAAGGAAAGGGATACGGAGTGGTACTTCCCGCAGCAAATCAGATTCAGATATCGACACCGGAGTTGATGAAACAAGGGG
>JAFTPY010000287.1 GCA_017463035.1 Lachnospiraceae bacterium | reverse complement strand
AGCCGCTAATTTTGCCATGTATCATCACCCATTTCATTCAATGCTTCGTCAATTAACTGCGCCTGCTTTTCACTGTCAAGAGAGGATGCCACAAACTTACCTGCCATCACGGTTGCCACCGCTACCATTTCCTGCTTTACCTCATCCTTCATCTTGCTCTTTTCCAACTCAATCTCACGGCTGGCACGATCCATAATACGGGATGCCTCCGCCTTTGCTTCGTTTACAATTTCATCCTCACGCTTTAATGCCTTCTTACGGCCCTCGCTGAGAATTGTCTCAACTTCCTTGTCCGCTGCCTTTAACTTGGCGTCATACTCTGCCTTAAAACTTTCCGCGTCCGCCTTTTCCTTTGCCGCATCCGCCATCTCGTTTGCAATCTTTTCGCGACGCTTATTTAAAAGGTCGCGCGCCGGATTAAACAACAGATAGGACAGCAGGAAAAACATAAAGCCGACTGCCAGAAGTAAAATCAAAGAATCCAATAAAAGCTGCGGGCTGAGTCCGAAAATGTAACCTTCCATCTTAGGCTCCGCCTCTGCTTCCAAAAAAGCAAGGGTGGAACACTTCGTTAAAAGTCCGTTCACGTTCCGGCCTCCTTTATGATTTATTCGTTAGCTTCTTATAACTTACCGAGTAACGGGTTAGCGAACAGAAGAATGATTGCTACCGCAAAACCATAAAGACCGGTGGTCTCTGCTACTGCCTGACCGAGAAGCATGGTAGACATGATGTTACCCTTTGCGCCCGGGTTTCTACCAACCGCAGCCGCACCGTGACCTGCCGCGATACCCTGACCGATACCAGGACCTACACCGGCGATCATCGCGATGCCCGCACCGATTGCGGAGCATGCCAAAATTAAACCTTCATTCGTAATCTGACTCATCATAAAATAATCCTCCAATCAAAAATTTTACACTGTGATGTTACTTATCCCTGTGCTTCGTCCTCAGGGAAATTCTGTGCAATAAATACCATGGTCAACATACAGAATACATACGCCTGTATTGCACCGGAAAACACATCGAAATACACATGCAACACACCGAACACCGGCCATAAGAACGCCTGAATCAGCTTCGGTATCAAACCGTACAACAAGCCCATCATAACTGTACCGGATAAAATATTACCGAACAGACGAAGGGACATGGAAAGCGGCGTTGCGATTTCACCGATGATATTAATCGGGGTAAGCAGTACCGGCTGGAACAGCTTGGTTACATGGCCCGCCTTCTCGTACTTGAAACCGTTATAGTGAATGAGTACAAAGGTAATCAACGCAAGCGGCAATGTCACGCCGTAGTCTGCGGTCGGCGGCCTCAGGCCGAACAGTCCGCTTATGTTGCACACAAGTATCACCGCAAACAAGGTACCGATATAATTCGAGAAGCGTACGCCCCGTTTTCCCATGTTGGACTTTGTCAGGCCATCGATTAATTCCACAATCAGCTCAAGCACGTTTAAAAACGGACCGGGTACATCCTCCGGATTCGCCTTTTTAATCGCCCTGTTCGCAAATAGCGCGAACACCGTAAGTGCAAGCACGACAATCAAAAGACTGACATGGGTCGTCGTAATCCAAAGCGTCTGACCGCCGAGTTCAAAATGAAAATAACCGGTAATCCCGATATCCACCTCCTGGGTCAGAAACACACTTTGCGACAGCATTCCAGTTCCCACGTTATCACACTCCTTTCCTTTATTCTACGCTTGTTCAGCGCGATTTATTTTTCCCTCGTAAAAGGGTTGTATTTATGAATGACGGGCCAAAACAGCGCGGACAGCTTTAAGGTCAGTGTTCCCAAAACCGCCCCGAACAAACCGTGTATTCCGAGAAAGAATACAGCAGCTCCGATGACCGCTATCATAATTACCATACGTATGGCAGACGAACGTTTCATATAGCCCGCCGCCTGCTTTTCCGGGTACTCCGTGGCAACAAGAACCGAGTGATACATGTAACCTGCAAGACACACCGCTGTAATCACTCCCGCCAAAGCTCCCAGCGAAAAAAACAAATCCCCTTTTAAAATCAAATTACCGATACCGAGAAGCAACACCCCGGCTACGGCAATCCCCGCATACAAATCCCACAACGTCTGCTTTACCTGAGCCTCCTGCTCCTCTCTGGTCAGCAACGGTGCTTCTTCCATAAACTCGTTATTCTCTCCGTACTCTTCATCAAAATCATATTGCCAGCCTACGGAATGCTCTTTCTTTTCTTCCTCTGTCAATCCGGGAACACCTCACTGCTTCTTCGTTTTACCCCTATCTGTACAGCCTCCCTGCCGATTTACTCCCCACGTTCCGACCGGTCTGACTTTCTTTGCTCCGCCGCCTGTCTGCCTTCCGCCTTCAGGCGTTCGATATAGGCAAGCTCCGCATCCTCTCTGGCCTTATCCTTTGCATAAAAAGGCTTCAGCAGATAGTATACGTTACGAAAAGCTGCCGCTATACCCAGAAGTAAGAACACCGGCATCACCCAGCCGGTACCGGCCTTTTTATCAATAAATCCTCCTACAAGTACACACAAAAATATGGGAACCATCATGCTGATTCCAAGCTGTGTCACAAGCATCAGGGCTTTGATGATTTTGCTGTTTCGCATGCGCTTACTCCTTGTCCGGTGTTTTGATAAAAACAAGCAAAAAAACACCACATATATTCTACCACAAAATTCAAATTATGTATAGTTCTTTCTCCATTTTTTATCACAAAATTTATAGAGTTTTCACCAATTGTATTGACAAAAAATTCACACTCTATCCCACGAAATCCACTTCCATTTTTTCGTAAAAAGTGGTATACTGTCAATAACAAATTTTACTTGTAAAAGGTCAAAAAGTACCTTGCAAAATGCCCCTGTTTTTCTTACAAAGGAGGGATTTTAATGAACACTAACCTTCAATTGTTTCGAAAACGTCATATTCCCGAAGAGTGTGTTCCGTTAAAGAACGACACCGTTCTCTTTTGGGACGACTCTCGCATGGTCACTTCCTGGAATGTCTTAAAACCACGGTCGGATTTTGCCTCCGGCATCTCCCTGTTTGATTTTGAAAAGCACTGGAAAATCACTCGTGTGGCAAAGGCCGACGGTAGTCTCTACCACTGGTACTGCGACATTATGAGAGTCCATATTTCCGAGGATAAAGAATCAAATACCACCACCTGCCTAATGGAAGATTTGCTGATTGATATTGTCATCGAACCGGACGGCTCGGTTCATGTGCTTGACTTGGACGAAGCTGCGGAAGCCTTCGAAAAGGGGCTGATTACCGGAACGGATTTGACTTTGGCTTTGCATGCAGCGGATACATTGCTCCGAATCATTCGTACCGGCGAATTTGCGGAATATCAAAAAATAGTGGAAACATACAGAAAGGGTTAACGCGATTGCGCTAACCCTTTTACTTTCTCGTATCGATTCCTCTTATTCGTTACTCTTTGGCCCTCCGAATACACGCCTTGCTCTCCACATGGCAAGCATCATCAGAACAAAAAATACCACTAAATAAATCGGAAAAATCCCCATTCCCAGCATCTGCCCCAATACAATGCAAAGTACCGGTGTCGTCATAATAGCAATGCTGGAAACCGCCATTTGAGTCCCGATAATCGACGGCGATAACTCTTCACCGAAGTTTTCCGGCGTCAGATAATTGAAATTCGGGAACAACGGACCGTTTCCCAAGCCCACCATAAACAAGGCGATTCCCGGAAGCACTCCGCTTACCGGCAAGCATAACAAAACAAGGGCAACTCCCATTATCACTTCTCCGATTTTAATAATCGTCCAGCTATGCAGCTTTGTTGCCACCACTCCGGACAAAAATCTGCCCACGGCAATTCCCACATAATAAAACGTGATAATCCCAGCCGCTTTCTCTGCCGCCAAGCCCTTATGCTCTACCAGAAATGTACTTCCCCAGCTTCCGCAGGTGCATTCAATGGTGCAGGAGCAGATAAACAGCCCCCACATCACCTTTACACCGGGAATCCTTACAATTTCCTTTAACGGCAATGCTTTCACTTCCGCCTCTTCCTCTCTGCCTTCTTTCCCGTGTACCTTTTTCCAAAGAGGAATAGAGCAAAACAAAACAATCGCAATCACTGCCTGAATCAACACCGCAATCCGGTAACCGCCCCGCCATCCCGCATCTCCGTTTAAGACCAGAGACAATATGTAGGGACTTACCGAAATACCGACACCGTAAAAACAATGCAAAAAGCTCATCTGTGTGGCGGAATAGTGAATCGCCACGTAATTATTGAGCGCCGTGTCAATGGCACCTGCCCCCAGTCCCAGAGGAAGCGCACACAAGCACATCGGCAGGAAACTCCCTGTAAAAGACATCCCGAGAAGCGCCACCGCCGTTAATGCAGTACTGAAGGCCGTTACCCTATTGGTGCCGAACCGGTTAATCACCTTTGCACTGCAAAGACTGGAAATCGTTGTTCCGAAAAAGGAAAGCACCGTCACAAAACTACCGAAGGAAAAGGGTAATCCGTATTCCGTATAGATTGCCGGCCAGGCCGCACCGAATAAGGAATCCGGAAGTCCCAGACCGATGAAGGCCATATAAATCACTGCCAATAACAAAGTAGCCATAAAAAATCTCCTCTGTAAAAAAGGCTGCGCATTTACTTCGCAGCCCTTTGTCTCTCTTTCATTCCTATACTTCTTAGTAATTCTCTTTTCTAACCTCAAAATACGCCTGCGGATGCTTACATACCGGACATACTGCCGGAGCCTCAAGCCCCACAACCACATGGCCGCAGTTCCGGCACTCCCACATAGTGACGCCGCTCTTTTTGAACACTTCCATAGCCTCTACATTATGTAACAATGCACGGTATCTCTCCTCATGCATCTTCTCGATGGCTGCCACGCCGCGGAACTGAGCCGCAAGGTCAAGGAAACCTTCCTCTTCCGCATCCTTTGCCATACGCTCATACATATCGGTCCACTCGGCATTCTCACCCTCTGCCGCATGTAACAGATTCTCTGCGGTATCGCCCAGCTCACCCAATGCCTTAAACCAAAGCTTTGCGTGCTCCTTCTCGTTCTCCGCCGTCTGTAAGAACAGTGCCGCGATTTGCTCATAGCCTGCCTTCTTCGCTACGGAAGCAAAGTAGGTATACTTATTTCTTGCCTGAGACTCTCCGGCAAACGCTTCCCAAAGGTTCTTCTCCGTCTTCGTTCCTGCATACTTGTTAGTTCCCATAGTCATAATCTCCTTTTTCTTTATACTGTTATATTAGGCAAGCATTTACTCTTGCCGATAAAATCAGTATACCATATTTTTCCGCAAAACAAAAGTCAAATCAATTCCGTACAATTCCAATTCCGAGTAAATCCTTTAACGCATCCTGCAGCACCTGCGAAAAATTCACATTACGCTCTAACGCTGCCGCATTAAGCCAGGCAGGCAATGTAACCGTCCGATTTACCGAACGATTCACACGTGCCATACGAACGGACGGCATATATACATCAATCAAAACCGAGCGTTCATTTTCTTCTACCTGTACATCTGTTAACGGTGTCGGTACCGGGATTTCTTCTTCATCCTCCTCTAACCCAAACAACACGCATCCCAATAACTCTCTGGCGGATAGCAACGCATCATCATCATTCACCCCACTGGTCGCCACATCCAAATCAGGAAAAAACACAGAAATCTCCTGCCCCTCTTCATAGGAAAACACCGCCGGAAAACAATAACGTTCTGTCATTTTCATAGTAATCCTCCTCCATATCCGGCTATCTGAATCTGAGTCCTGATTGCCGTTCTATACTATCAAGTGTCTTTCGCGGAATATCCTTATCCGGATGTTTTATGGTTGTACGTCCCCTCTTTGTCGGATGCTTAAACTGGTGATGGCTCCTTTCCACATTCACCTCATACCATCCGTCATCCTTTAGCATCTTAATTACTTCCCTCGATGAGAAACTCTTCACTTATCCCCCTATATACCTCTATTGTAACAAATACAATACTATGTGTCAACAACTTTACAAAAAAAGCAGACCTTTGCCTTCTTCACCTTTTGTCTTCAGCGAAATTCGGTTTAATGGCATGACTTTCGAACTTTGTGCAGGATGTCTAGACTTTCTTATTACTCCGTTCACAAGTAGCAACGGCCAAACAGGAAGTTTGGACGAGGTCGCCATAAGACATGGATGTCGCATAAGACCGGTTGCGTCACTCTGTCAAACGCTTTCCCGGAGTAATTAGAAAGCCTCACATCCGAAACACGAGAGAAAACCATTCCATTAAACCGAATTTCGCGGATATCACAAAAATCAGAAGGCAAGGTCTGCACCTAAGTTTAGTCCTCCATCATGCCGATACGTCTTGCATGACGCTCTTCGTTAGAGAACGGGGTGTCCAAAAACTTATCAACAATCATCAGTGCCAAGCCAGGTCCTACGATTCTGCCGCCCATGGCAAGGATGTTTGCATCATTGTGAAGTCTTGTTGCCTCTGCGCTGAATACATCATGGCAAAGAGCCGCACGAATCCCCTTCACCTTATTTGCGGTAATGGAGATGCCGATACCGGTTCCGCAAATCAAAATGCCTCTCTCACACTCGCCGCTTGCTACCGCATGAGCCACCTTCTTACCGTAAATCGGGTAATCCACGGACTCGGAAGAATAGGTGCCGAAATCCTTATATTCCAGTCCTCTTTCCACTAAGTGCTTCTTTACCTCCTGCATCAATTCATAACCGCCCTGATCGCAACCTAACGCTATCATGTTTGTTTCCTCCTTGGAATTCATTTTGTTTTAAATATGCTCATCCTGATTAAGTCGGATGATATGGTATCCCGCCGCCTTAAGCAGGCGATTCATAATCGCTGTCCCCAACGGGTTATCCGCAAAGCTTTCCGAATAAATCACGCCTACACCGGTTTCATCAAAGCTGCGTAACGTATCAAACAGCCCTGCCGCGATGGACTCTGCATTGGCACGTTCTCCCACGCAAAACACCATACCGCCCGTGTAGCACTTCTTCGTTTCCTCTGTGGCCAGAATGCCGGTAAGACGTCCTTCCGTTGCATTCTTCACTGCCTCCGTATTGATATAACGAACCACTTCGTCGCTCTTTCCCTCTACAATATACAACGGCGCCTTCGGCGCATAATGCCGGTACTTCATCCCCGGTGCCTTTGCCACAATATTCTCTGAAGCGCTCCTCTTTAATACCGCTTCGTCAAACCGCACCTCCCCCAATACCTCAGCCAACTGTTCCGCATTGATGTAGCCCGGGCGTAGGATAAGCGGTACCTCTCCCGTCAAATCCACAATGGTTGACTCCAGACCGATGGCAGACGCTCCGCCGTCGATAATCACATCGATTTTTCCGTCCAAATCCTCAATGACGTGCTCTGCCTTTGTGGTGCTCGGTCGTCCCGATGCATTGGCGCTGGGTGCCGCCACATAAATACCGGAACGTCGGATGAGTGCCGCTGCCACCGGGTCCGCCGGCATACGAATTGCCACCGTATCAAGACCGCCCGTAGTCGTTTTCGGCACCTTATCACTCTTTTTCAAAATCATGGTAAGAGGTCCCGGCCAAAAAGCCTCCGCCAAACGATACGCTGCTGTCGGCACCTCTGCCGCCAGCTCCGTAAGCGCTGACCTGTCCGCAATATGCACAATCAAAGGATTGTCCGAAGGACGCCCCTTTGCCTCATAAATCCGCGCCGAAGCCGTGGCATCAAATGCATTTCCGCCAAGTCCGTACACTGTCTCCGTAGGAAATGCTACCAGCTTTCCTTCCCGCAGGCACTGTGCGGCGAAGTCAAGCTCCTCTTCCTCAAAATTGTCTCTGTTTATTTTAATGATTTCAGTCTCCATCCGGCAAAAAACCTTCCTTCCGTTCCCTTTTGTCACGGGCATACCTGTTGTAAAAATTATTGCCCGGACACCTCGGATCTATACTGTAAAATCCCCAAACACAAGGCTTCCGCTACCTTTTCCTGATATGCATCACTTGCAAGTAACGCCGCTTCGGCAGCATTGGAAAGGAACCCGCACTCGGCGATTACCACCGGGCAAGCCGTTTTCCGAAGCAAATAGTAATCACTGTTTGCCTTTGCCTGCCTGGTATTCCCGTCCTGTAATACCTCCAAAAGCTTTTTCTGTAACGTTTCCGCAAGCTTCTTACTGCCTTCCGAATCTTTATAATAAAACAACTGTGCCCCTTTACAGCTTGCGTCGGGAAAGCTGTTTTGATGAATACTCACCACAAAGTCCGGGTCCGCCTCGGATATCACACGGACACGCGCCTCCATATCTTCTCTCTTTTTGTTCCGGGCATTCTCACTGTACAAGCCTTCGTCATTATCTCTTGTCATTACTACCCGGAATCCGTTTTGTTCCAAGCGGCTCCGAAGCTTTCCGGCAATCGAAAGATTAATGTCTTTTTCCAGAGTACCGTTTTCTCCGACCTTCCCCGGATCAACGCCTCCGTGTCCCGCATCAATCACAATCACCGCATCCGTCCCGCTCTCTTTGTCCGAGAAAACCATGGCCAGACGTTCTCCTGCCTTGCTCTTTGCAAACAACAGCATCAGGCAGAACATAAGCAAAAGAAAAATATGCTTATACTTTTTCAGAAAAACAAGCGGTTCTCTTTCTTTCCTCTGCATATTACACCCAAAAACACATTTTTACAAGTATATGCTTTCTCTACTCTGCAAGAACATCCTTTTCAAACAAATTCCAGACCTCCGGAGACTCAAAGCCCAGTCTCCAGGCTGCAATGCCCGCCAAATCCGCCTTTCTGATATATAAAATCTTCTCCTGAAGAGACTGTACATCCTCCATCCACATTTTACAGACAGCTCCGTCCTTTTCGTACTCCGCATAATATTGACGGGTTTCCTCGTCCCATACCGGCGTCACTTTATTTCTGGAAAGCTCCGTCTGTGCAGTCACCATGGAAAGTGCGGCTGACGTCAGCTTTGTACTACCGTTTTCTTTTGTTTCGGTCCACAATCTGGTATAAAACGGCACTGCCATAATGACCTGCTCCTTCGGCACCATGGTCAGAATATTATCCACCGCCTTCGTCAGGTAATTGTAGGATGCCACGGAACCCGCAACCTCCGAACCCGCATAATGCTCATCGTAGGCCATAATAATTACATAGTCCACTACCTCTCCCTGCGTCGTCCAGTCATAATAGGCCGCATGGGCAGACGGAACGTAGTTGTCCACGGAAAGCACCAAACCGTTGGCACGACACTTTACGGACAATTCTCTTAAAAACTGAATAAAATGCGGACCGGTCTCTAAAGAAAGCATCTCAAAATCAATATTTAAACCGTCCAGATCATACCGGATGGCCTCTGCCACCAACGCATTCATCAGCGCCTCTCTCTTTTTCGTAGAGGAAAGCACCTCGTAAGAATTTGCGGTCGGATCAAACCCCTCCGCATCCGCAATATCAAAATTATCTACCAGCCCCCACACTTCCAGGCCGTAGGATTTCGCCGTTTCGACATACGCTGCATCCGCCAGTGACAAAAGAGGATTTTCCGGTTCACTCTCCTTATCCCACTTTGCCAGCCGGAACCAGGTCGGCGATACTACCGTCAACTGCCTATTGTTCTTAATCAGGCCCTCCAGTCCCGCGTTTGCGGTTTTATTGGTCACCTGATGCCAGCCTAAAACCACATCCTTATCCGATAAAATGTGCGGATATACCGCCGGAGTATAATCGGAAGCATAGCTCTCATGATAGGTTTCGCTTAAATCCTTCTTCCTCACAAAGCCGAACAATCCGTCCTCGGTCATAATCTTCACAAACTTCGTACTGGTCTCGGTTCCCGCGTCCACATACCATACAACACTGTCTTTCTTTAAGTCGCACAAATTCGGGCTCTTGATATCCGCCGCTTCCCGTACCGTTGTCTCCTTCTTTGTCTTCAAGGACAATACATCCTTCGCTCCGGTACGAATTAACACTCTGGACGGATTCTCATAAAACGTATAGGTTACATCGGAAAACAATGCCGCGAATTCTAACGACATATACGGCACACCGCCCTTTGTCAAAATCGGGTCGTGAGACAATTCGTTCCTTGTCTTATTGCTGTAATATACCGCCTCCGTCGGATAAGCCCGGATAATTTCATTCGGCGTAGTATAGGTCAAAACAAATTCTTCCTCATCATAATAAAACTCTTTGTTAATATAGGTAAACACCGTATCTAAATCGAGGTAAATCCCTCCGTTTAAAAGCAGTGCGTTTTTCTCGTATTTTTCATTCCAAAAGGTAACATATGCCTCTCCCTCCGGCACTGTTACCACCTCTTCCGGTGCAATGTATTCTTTATTCGGGGTATACTTCCGCACCAAAGCAACACCCAGCACCGCCGCAATCAAAAGCAGTGCCACAAACACTCCGATTATTGTAACTCCCGTTTTCTTCTTCACAAGCGCTTCCTCTTTTCTGTATCTTACTGTAATTTAGTATATACAAGTTATAAAAAATAATCAACCCCATTTTGCCGCCATGTCCCATCTTCCTTTTCAACTTTTCCTGAGAGAACAAGCCGTTTTCGTCCCACAGGGACACAGCGGCACTTATGAGTCCGATTCCATACGGAGGCAGAACCTGTGTGATATGCAAAATAACCTCCGGGATGGTAGCACCTTCGGATTGCTTTTGTTACAATAGGGTTTGAAACAATTTCCGGATATTCCGGTCAACTCGCAGTACATCGGCCACATACGGCATCTCGACGACCTTTCCGAACCGTGCCGGAAGCATTTCCCGCTCCCCGCCGGTAATTACTGCCGTAATGCTTTTCCGCACCGCTCCGTCTCTTACCGCCCCGGCGAATTCCTTCCATTCCGGCATCCGCCACGGGTAAAGATTTCCCAAAACAAACCGACTGTCACACCGGAAGAATTCCTCCCGGCTCTCTTCCTGCCACACACCGAAATGAAGCAGGATTGTTTCGTATCCCTTTGCCGCATATGCTCCGATTACAGCAGAAGAGGCTTCTGTAACGTAGCATATTCCCTGCAGGAAAAAGCAATCCGGTACTGCTTTTCTTGTTCCGAACATACTCTCATAAAATTGTTCGAATATATGCTTCCCCGACATATCAATACATGCAATCCGGCTGTTTTCCCTGTCGTTTAAATATGTCGCAAGCAATGTGCAAAAGACTCCGCACTCTGCACCGTCATGGATACCGGCCACACCGATATATCCGGGAGTTCGTCCCTTCCGCCGTGCTTTTTTTCCTATTCCGCGATAAACCTTTTGCAGCTCTTCTTTTAGAACCGAAACACTCGGATAACGTTTTTCCGGATTATCCCTCACACACCGTTCATAGATTGCAAACAACTCTTCTCTACCCTTGCTCTTCTCTCCCAGCATAACTCCTATTACACGGCCGATTCCGTATATATCGGAACTTTCCTTTGCCATACCGTTATACTGTTCGGGAGCCGCAAACCCCTGCGTACCGAACATCACTCCGGAATACTCCTGTTTTCGTATTGCTCCGCCGAAATCAATTAATGTCAGCTTTTCTCCGCAGATCATAATATTTTCCGGTTTTACATCCAAATAAAGAATCCCTTCCCGATGCAAGTATTCAATTATTTCACAAAGCTGAATGGAATAATTTGATATAAAAGATGTCGAGAGACATTTCTGCCTGTTAAGAAAATCATGTAATGTTTCCCCGCCCATATCTTCTTCGATAATATAGCACGCAGACGCGTCCTCCTCAATATCATAAATACGAGGAACTGCCGTATGGTGCAACAATTTCAAAGTGTGTGCTTCCCGCTTACGTTCTTCATAGAACGGCCTGTTCTTTAAAAGACGCTTTATGATACGCCGTTCTCCGAGCCTCTCATGCTCTGCCAGAAATACCTCTCCTCCGCTACCGTTTGCAAGCAACCGGAGTACACGATACTTCCCAAATAATAATTCTTCTTCCATCTTCTCCTTTCTGTATGCCTTACGCACACTGATTTGTCCTTTTCGTTGTCGGATTGCCGGTGATTTTCTCACCTGCATTTATTATAACGCTCCGAAAATGCTTCGTGCAAGCATTTTTCTCTTCGCAATTTCCACAAACTTTCCTTCGATTTTTCGTATAGTATTACTAAAATTAAACCCGCATTTTTCCTTACCTTCTTTATACAAACTTCACAATTTATGTTATTGACTTTCGTTGAAAATTACTATATACTTTGTATAACACGAAGAAGGGGGTGCATACACATGACAATCGAACGTTTAAGTGATACTCAGATCCGTTGTACCTTGAACAAGCAAGATTTACAGGAGCGTCAGTTGCAGTTAAGTGAATTGTTCTACGGCAGTGAAAAAGCGAAGGCCCTATTCCGTGATTTAGTACAAATGGCATCCTACGAGTGCGGTTTTGAAACCGAAGATATGCCTCTGATGATTGAGGCCATTCCGGTAGATGCCGATTGTCTCGTTTTGGTTGTAACCAAAATGGAAGATTCCGAAGAACTGGATTCCAGATTTTCCAATTTCACTCCGTTTGCCGAAAAGGAAAACATTTCCGATAAAATGCCGATTCCGGCTCTCGCGGACGAGATTTTGAATTATTTCTCCCAGTTCAAGGATATGTTGACAAAGAAAGCGGATGAACTTTCCAGAACCAAAGACCAAAGCTGCGAACAAAAGCCTGAGTCTCTTGTTAAGGTTTATTCCTTTGATTCCCTACCGGCAATCAGCCGTTTTGCCACAGTGGTAGTTTCCCGATATCACGGTACTGCCAAGCTTTATAAAAATCCTTCCGACGAGCGTTACTATCTTCTTCTCGGAATGTACGGCCACACCGCGGAAGATTTTAACAAAATCTGCAATATTGCTTCCGAATACGGTAGCTCCGTTTCTGCAAGCAATGCTTCTCTGCTTTATTACAAAGAACACTTTGTACCGGTTGCGGACAACGACATTTTAGCGACATTAGCAAAGTTGAATTAAGATTTAACTTTTATTAATCAGCGGATTTTACTTGTGTTTATCCGTTTTGATAGTCATCGAAAAAAACGGGCTGTGCATCCGGCGATGCAACAGCCCGTTTCTTATTATGCTATTTTACAAAATCTCTGTCTTTTTACAAACAACAGAGAAGCACTCCGGTTTCTTTCCGGTCAATGCAATACTTCTGTTGTCCGGTTGCGATGTACCCACAAATACTTCATACGCACCCTCATTTAATACAAAAGCAGCATCCTCATCATACAACGCAAACGCTTCATCCTTTAACGTAAGCTCAACAGTCTCTTCTGCTCCCTTTGCGACACGTACTTTCTTCAGCCCCTTCAGCTGGAACCAAGGTGCATTCTTTACATTCTTTGCTTTTACATATACCTGTACGGTCTCCGCGCCGTCATAGTCACCCACATTAGCTAACGTAGCTTTTACGGTAATGCTTCCGCCCTTTGCAATCTCATCGCCCGATACGGAAACATTCTTTAAGGCAAAGTCCGTATAACTGAGCCCGTAACCGAACGGATACAGCGCCTCATTTTCCATATACCGATACGTTCTGCCCTTCATGGCATAATCGGTAAACGCCGGCAATTCTTCGGAACTACGATAGAAGGTTACCGGAAGCTTGCCCTCCGGAGCATACTCACCGAACAACATCTGCACCACAGCACGGCCTCCCTGCGCTCCCGGATACCAAGCCTGTACAATGGCCGGGATATGTTCCTCCGCCCACGGGAACGCCAATGCACTACCGGATAACAATACCAATACCACCGGCTTGCCGCTTTCGTAAATGGTCTGCAGCACCGCATTCTGAAGACCCGGAAGCTCCAGATTCGGCTTATCGCCGCTGGCACACTCGTTACCCTGATCGCCTTCTTCCCCTTCCAGACCGGAATCCAGACCCATAACAGCGATGACTACATCAGACTCATCACATACCGCACGCACCTCTGCAATACGGTCATTCTCCCTACCGAGACCGGAAATCTTATTTTTAAACAGATGGCATCCGTCGGAATAGCGAACTCTTACATCATCTCCGAGATACTCCTGAATTCCCTCCAATACGGTAATGTATTCGGAAGCGGTGCCCTCGTAGTTACCGATCAGCGCCTTACGGTTATTCGCATTCGGTCCGATGACACCTACCGTCTTTAACTTTGACTTATCTAACGGAAGAACAGCTCCTTCATTCTTTAACAAGCAAAGAGTCTTCTTTGCCACCGCAAGATTAAACTCCTTCTGCTCCTTACTGTCTACCACGGAATAATCAATGGTATTATACGGAACATGCTCCGGATCATCAAAAATTCCGAGACGCATCTTGGAAACATACAAACGCTCTACCGCACGGGTCAAAGTCTCTTCTGTTACCAGGCCCTGCTTTACCGCTTCTAACAAGTTCACATAAATATGTCCGCAGTTCAAATCGCAACCGTTGTTCATGGCAAGAGCCACGGACTCTACCGGAGACGTGGTCAGACCATGTCCCTCGTGGAAATCCTTAATCGCCCAACAGTCGCTGGTTACATGACCGTCAAAGCCCCACTCATCACGTAAAATATCCTGCAACAACGTCTTACTTCCGCAGCACGCCTCTCCGTTGGTACGGTTATAGGCTCCCATGACAGTTTCCACCTTTGCCTCTGTTACGCATGCCTTAAACGCCGGCAAATAAGTCTCATACAAATCCTGCTTGGAGACTTCCGCATTGAAGCTGTGACGCACATCTTCAGGACCGGAATGAACCGCAAAATGCTTTGCACAGGCAGCCACCTTCAAATACTTCTCATCCTTGCCCTGCATACCTTCAATAAAACGGACCCCGAGACGTGAGGTCAAGTAAGGATCCTCACCATACGTCTCATGGCCGCGTCCCCATCGCGGGTCACGGAAAATATTCACATTCGGAGCCCAGAAAGTGAGACCCTTATAAATGTCCGTATCACCGTACTTCTGCTGCATATTAAACTTGGCACGACCTTCGGTAGAAACATGGTCTCCCACTTCCTCCATCATGTCCTCGTCAAAGGCTGCAGCCAAACCGATTGCCTGCGGAAACACCGTTGCCACACCTGCTCTGGCTACGCCATGCAGCGCCTCGTTCCACCAATTGTAAGCCTTAATGTCCAAGCGTTCAATTGCCGCAGCCCAATGCAGGGTCTGGAACACCTTCTCCTCCAGTGTCATTTCGGCAACCAGAGCCTTTGCTCTTTCCTTAAAGGAAAGACTTTCATCCTGATATTTCTTCATTTTTGTACCCCTTTCCGTCATCTTTTTCAAAATTAATTTTAGATTTAACTTTCCTTTCCAATGATTCTATCTATCATCTGTACACTCTCTTACGTAAAAGCCGGGACTGAACTCTGAAAATGAATATTTCAAAATTCAGCCCCGACATCCTTATCTTATTACTATTCTGTTCATTAATATCCCTTTATCGTAGCATCTCCGATGATAGCGAAGAAAACCTCCGATACATTCAAATCCGCATCAAAGATACTCGGATAACTTTCGAGCTGAACACCGTACTTCACTTCCAAGGTGAGATGGTCAATGTACTCCTTGGCCTGATTCAGGTTCGCATTATCATTTGTCAAGGACTCAAGCGTAATGCTTGTAATGTCATAATTCTTCTTTAACTCGTAATTCATAATATTCGTCATCAAAGCCTTATTACGCTTGACCCCTCTGGCTAAACGTTCCTCTACGGTCTTGTCCAGGTCTCCGCGATTACCTTCGTTGGAATCCACGTTAAACTCTGTGAAATGAAGCTCCAATCCGGTACCATGCAGCGCCTTAACCATGTCCTCCATAAGAAAGACCGTCGGACTGGTCGGGCTGTAATGCGACTGGATACCGATACCGTCAATCAGCCCTTTGTCCTTCAAAAGATTAAACAAAGTAACCGACGGTGTCAACGTCTTCGTCTCGTCTAATGCATCCTGAGACACAATCAGCTTCTGATCTGCCGTTGCATACTTTCTCGCAAACTCGCAGGCTTTTACAATATAATCATCCCCGATTGTCTTCAACCAGTAATTCGAACGATACTTTGTTTCGCTGGACTCTGCGGCATTAATCGGATTGTCCAGGATTTCCCAGGAGATTACCACTCCCGGATAGTTGGTATTACAGTAAGTAATAATGTCCTTAATATAATTCTCTAAACGCATCGTCATAACTTCTGCGTCCGCATATTCAACCGTAGTTGTAACATTGCCCTCCGCATCCGTAGTCTCAACCACCTGATTCCGGTCAAGATCCTTGGAGAAAGCCCAAGCCGGAGTCTCTTCAATAATCAAACGCGGTCCTCGAACCGCAATGTTATTCTCCTGCGCAAACTTTAAAATCACATCTGCCGAAGAAAACATAAGCGGGATATGGGTCTTGTCCTCGGCTACCTTCGCGGTCTCATAATCCATAATAGTTTCCGGCATAAAATCCTGCTTAATGCCGATGGTGTCAAACTGCTCCTTGATGATAGCAGCCCGCTTCTCATCCATAACATCTATCAATAAAACATCCATGCCCACGGAAAACAGGTCTTTATAGGCGAGTTTTAACTGTGGAAGCTTATTTTCTTTTTCATAATATTCTTTAAATTTCTTTGTCTCATATACACTGACTTCTTCAACTTTGTCGTCAGTCCCTTCTTGCACTATAACCACCGGAGTCGGTGTCGGTGCAGGCGTTACCGTCGGTCTTGGGGTAATCGTAGGTACCGGTCCGATTTCAACAGAACCGGAACATCCCGCAAAAAGAAATGTCGCAGCAAGCGCTAACAAACCGATTATTTTTCCTTTTCTCATACACAACACTCCTTTCCAATCTCTCCCACCTGTTTTTAGGTAACACATAAGGGGCAGGCAAGCCACCCCTTATGTAAAAACCTATGTTAAAATAAATTACTGTCCATTTGCCTCAGCAACGATTGCATCCCAAGAATCCTTGATTGCTGCAACCTGGTCAGCCGGGGTAACGTTTGCGAACGGATATACCCAAAGAAGGTCCGGACCAAGGTCGGTAGAAATAAGGGTCTGGTTGAGGAAGTGAGCGCTTACGCCGTCGTTGAACATAACGATGGTCTCATCAACTGCTCTCTCATCGTTGAAGTGAGAGTAGTAGGTCTCCTTCCAGTCGTTCGGGTCATCATAACCCGGAGTAGCCATGGTGTATACATTGTATGCGAATGCAATGTTACCAGCGGTCTCTGCATCGTAGCAGGACGGGATGATGGTGATGTTATCACATACATAGGAATGATAACCTTCCTGTCCGTCCGGCTTCGGCGGCATTACGAAACCAACCGGATCTTCCATAGCGTCACCGTAGGTCTGGCCCGGCTGACAGGTATACTCTTCGTTGAAGGTCATAGCTGCCTTACCTTCCTGGAATGCTGCATAGAACCAGTCCCAGTTAGCGCCTTCCGGCGTCGGCATCTCGTAACCCTTGTTGTAAAGCTCTACGCAGAAGTTGAGTGCATCAAGAACTGCCTTGGAGCCCATGTTATTGGTAAGGTTACCGTTCTCATCCTTACCGAAGTAGTCCTCACCGGTAGAAGCAACTAAACAACCCATGGTTGCTGCGCCCTGAGAAACGGTAGCGTAAATATCGGTAACACCGTCGTTGTTGGTATCGCGGGTTAACTTAGCACAAAGCTCGTCGAACTTGGACCAGGTCCAGTCGCCGCTTGCCTGTAAGTCATACGGAAGATCCGGATCAAGACCAGCCTCTTCGAAGAGTCTCTTGTTCCAAATCAAGCCACCACGCGGCTCAGACTTAGCTGCTCTCATACCGTAGATGCTGTCGCCCTTGGTCATAAGATCCTTAACTGCTACGCTCCACTTATCCTCGGAGAAGTCAAGCTCATCAAGAGTAGCAAGGTCATAGAAAAGACCGTTCTGCATCGGCTTAGCTACGAATCTGTAGTCAAGCTCGAACAACTGAGCAGCCGGCTCACCAGCAGTGATGGAGTTTACACAAAGGTCGGTCATCTCGCCCCAACCAGCTACAGTCTTAGACTGCATCTTGAAGTTGTACTTTTCGAAGATTTCCTGACGATACTTTGCGGTAGCTTCTTCCTGAGCATTGGTCGGATCAGCCGGAACTTCCGGAGACCAGTGGTCACCGATGATAATTTCCATACCACCGAGATCTCTGTCCGGGATCGGGGTCGTAGCCGGAGTCGGGGTAGCGGTCGGCTTATCATCTCCCGGCTTCTCCTCTCCTGCACTCGGGGTAGCAGTCGGATCAACAACTGCCGGGGTCTCGCCGTTGCCACAAGCAGCAAGGCTACCAAGAACGGTCGTTGCAGCAAGGAAAGCTGCAGCATACTTCTTAATTCTCATACCAAAATTCCTCCTTTTAATTTTTGGGTTTGGCGTCCCATCTGACGATCAAATCGTCGCTCCTCTTTTCTATAGCAAACGCATCTGCGCCACTATCGAATTACTTCCAATGACATTATACCGCATTTTGTAACAAAATGCTAGCTTTTTTTTTGGATTTTTGAATTTTTTTGTTACATTTTTATACCGGTCTGGCTTAAACTCTCCACAAATGCCTTCTGAGCGAACAGATAAAGGATCAAAAGCGGAATAATTGCCATCAAAGTACCCGTAGAAATCATCTGATTTAACAGACCCTGGCTGGCCTTCGTACCGTATCCGTTTGTCTTAACAAAGTTATCGATACGTCCTGCAATGGAGTTGAGTCCCTTCGGCAAGAGTTCCATGTTACCGAGGAACATCTTGGAATAGAAGGAGTCGGTCCACTGCCATACATATGCAAACAGGAAACAGGATACGATCATGGACTTTGCATCCGGAAGCATAATCCGTAAGAAAGTCTGGAAGTTACCGCAACCGTCTACATATGCCGCTTCCTCTAATTCCTTCGGTACACCGCGGAAATACTGACGAAGCATAAAGATGTACAAACCGCTCTTAAGACCCATACAGGTAGCACACATCATAAGATACGGTGCCATGGTCTTCTGTAAGTTCAGCGGCTCACCGAAGATAGCCGTGAAAATACCGAAAATATCAAAGTAACGGAAGTTTAAGTACAACGGGCTCATGATGGTCTGCGGCGGTACAATGATTAACAAAATAACGCAACCGAACCAGAAGTTCTTGAGCGGAAACTTAAATCTTGCAAAACCGTAACCTACCAAGGTAGCAGCAGCCACCTGTAAAAATGCAACTACAAAGGATACCCACACGGAATTGAACAAGCACTTCCAGTAGTTGATTAACTCGTGTACCATTCTATAGTTAACTAACGTCCAATCACGCGGAATATTAATTACCGTTGCATCGTATAAGTTGGCTTCCTCCATAAAGCTGACGGAAACCTTGTTTAAAATCGGCTGGAGAATCAGGAAACACAGGCCGAACAGTAGCACTGCGCGAACGAAACGGAATGCAACATCACCGATTTTCTTCTGAAGAAGATATCCGTTCGTCTTTCTGTTTCTCTCCCAAAAATCATGTCTCTTTGCAATTTTCACTTTTTTACTCATAATAGTACACCTTCTTTGAAATGATGGCGGTCAGAATACCGAGCACTGCCGCAACAATTCCGAAATAACTCCATGCCATTGCGGCACTGAGACCATATTCCATCTGCGGGTTAACCTTTTCGGTAATCGAAACCATGGCTTGATTATCTGTTCTCATAAGGAAGTCAACCGTAGTGTAAACTAAATTTACGAGTATCATGGAACTTACAAGAGGGAACGTAATCTTCCAGAAACTCTCCCATGCCGTACAGCCCTCAATCTTAGCTGCTTCGTACATACTGGTGGACACTGTCTGTAAGCCGGAAATAAAGATAACAATCTGAATACCGGACGCCAGCGCCACATCATATACCGCTTCGATTATTTTAAATACCGGGTCCAGGATTTTACCTCCCAGACCGGTTGTTTTTAAAATTGTCTCCAATGTTGCGGTAATGTTAATACCGTTACCTGCCTCCTTAATGACATCCTGCATACCGGACATCAAAGAGTTGTTGTACTCAAGACCTACAATAACACCGGAGGAAAGAATTACCGGCAGGAAGAAGATAGCTCTTACGAAGCCTCTGCCCTTGAATTCCTGGTTCAGAATTAATGCAATAAAGAAACTGAACACAAGAATTGCCGGAACCTGAATTGCCATCTCCTTTAAAGAGTCAACCAAACGATCCTTAAAGTATGGGTCATATAAAAAGGCTCTGTAATAGTTGGAGTCTTTCCAAGTCTTAATCGGCTCCAAAATGAAACCTTTACCGCCTTCCTGCTGACCTGCTGCAATCAATACGTTACAGAAACTCATACGGAAGGATTCAATCATCGGTTTTAAAAGAAATACCAGAAAGCCGATGATAAACGGAGAGATGAAGAAATACCCCGTAATTGCGTTTCGTCTGCGCAAATTTCTTTGCTTCTTATGTTTCGCCACTTACTTCTCACTCCTTTCTACCAGATACTCTCTAGCCGGAATCGTTACGTTCTCATCCGTATACTCAAATACCGTGGTATTTACATATACAACCGTATTATCCTCATAAACCGTTGCGGTAACACCGTCCGCAAGGATACGATGCTCGGTAATGAACTGGTTGTTTAAACCTGCCATTTCCTTCTCATAACGGGTTGCGTATTCCTTTGCCTTATCCTTCCAGCCGTCATAGTTCGCACCGAAGTAATCCATGTACTCGGTACCCTGCATCAGGCTGGCCGGCTCGGAATAGAAGGTAAACGTAAGGCCCGCACCGGTCTCTGCTGCCTTCAATACGGTATTCCATGCGTCGCCGCTTAAGTTTACCGCATTTCCGGTGTAATCTACCAGACCGTGAATTGCGATTTCGTAGAACGGAACCTTTTCATCGAAAATCAGGTTATCCTTACCGTACAAATCAACCTGGGTTAACAAGTCTGCGTACGGAAGCACATACTCGTTACCGCCGGTCATTGCAACCTTGGTTCCTGCTGCCTTCACCTCGGCAAGCTTTGCGGTCTGCATATCCATGGATGCTTCTCTGGTAGTGCTTCTCTTCTGATTGTAGTCACCGCTTAATAAATAACCGGTGTCTTCATAGCCTACGCCTGCGCCGGATTCCTTTGCATAATCCGCAATGCTCTGCATTAAGGTGACGCATACGCTCGGTCTGAGCAGGAAGTGATGCTCCAAACGGCTTTCATTAATATCAGAGAACCAAATCTTGGAGAACTCCGGAATATCAACCACTTCACGGCTGATGTACTTCGCAACATCGCGGGACTTCATAAATCCGTCCATCAAGCCGCTGTCATATACATTCTGGGTGCGTCCGGTGAGATATAAATCTACGCCGAGACTGTCGGTAGCGGAAACTAAATCCGTCAAGCCCTTCTTACCGCCCATTCCGCTGGTGATGTCGATATCCTTCGGAAGGGAGTGGTTAATACCGCCGTTCATCCAACCCACATAACGCAGGGACAAATTCGAATATCCTTCTGCTGCCATATCGGTAATCAATGCCTTAGCATCCTCAAAATCGGTTAATACTTCCGGAAGTGTTACCGGCATACCGAGAACCTGCTTTACTCTGTCGATTGCCGCAATCACTTCTACGGAAATCGGAGCATTTGCATTCTCGCTCTTCTGAAGCTCCGGATACTTTGCCAGTAAATCTTCTCTGTAGGCTTTCGCCATATCGGTATATGTATTGTGCTCACCGTCTAAGAAAAGATAGCTCTGACTGATTGCACCTTCCGGTAATTTCTTTTCGTAAGAAATAATGGACTGGTCACTCTTTGCGGAAACGTCCATCTTACTGCCGTGAACCATTTCATAACTCGCATATGCGAAATTGTAGCTATGTCTTCTTCCGGCAACGTCTGCCTGAATGGTTGCAAGTGTACTGTACTCATCTACAATACCCAGCATAGCACCGTCGGCATGGGAAATACCGAATACCGGGAACGCCGCTCTCGTCTCATTAATGACTACGTCACGCTTTAAGCCGTAATCCCAACCGTAGAGCTGTGCATAGTATGCGGAAAGATTGGTCTTACCGTTATTGAAGTTGATGATTGCACCGGAACCTTCCGGAACAAACAAGAAGCCTTCTTCCGTTGCACTGCCTGCTCCGAAGTACGGAAGAAGGGTCAAATCGGTAATCGGATAATCCTTCTTGTACTCGATTTCATCAAACGGAACCTCAACAGTTAACTTATCCCCATCCAAACGATATACGACGGAAATATTGTAAAGCGGCTTTTCATTGTCGTCGGACAACGAATAGTACTCTAAATCCTTCTCGTACTCTTCCTTGGTATATCCGATTGCTGCAAATGCTTCCTGCAACTCTTCCTTCTGATGATCCTTAGCAGAAGTACGAATCTCCCATACACAGGTCGTCTCTAAGTCCGGATACTTCGCCAAAAGCTCACTCTTATCATCCGTTGCCAACAAATTGTTGATATCAATCTTACGATAAACTCTGTCCAGCTTTTTCTGGATGCTTCTGTCCAGCTTATCATACCACTCCATAAAACGCGCATCCGGCACGGACGGCGGGATAATAAAGGTTCTAGCGACCTTACCGATGGTGTAATTCACCTTAATGGTGTTGGCATCCGGCTGCTCAAGAGTATAAATACCCATTCCGCCCGCATGCTCGATATTTGCACTGTGCTCAAAGGTATTCAGATTCACCAGCAACTCGTTTACATTAGAATACTCAATTGCCAAAATAGACTGTAACAAACGCTTACTGGATGCATCCGCAATCGGATCGGAAGCCGCTTCCGCCGGGTTGGAATACCAAACCTTACCGGTAGACTTCTGCTTCACGGTAAACTGCGTCGTATCCTTGTCTAACTCGAAGAGCAGGTCATCGCTCTCCATTTTAAATTCCATTCCTTCATAATCCGCTGCATTGTAGTAACGAACCTCGATTTCTTCCTCGACTTCCTCTGCATTACAAGCGGAAAGTACACCGGCAAAAAGAAGGAACAACAGTAATTTAGCTAACTTTTTCACTTAAACTTCCTCCTTTCGCTTAGTACACACGCAACAATATCTCTTTACCGATGGAGATGAAGAATGCAATCGCATCACTTACCAAGCTGAAGAACAGCATTACCAAGAATACAATAATCATCATTCCCACAGCAGAGAATAAAATTGCCATAATAGCCTTACCAAGGGAGTAGTCATGAATCTGCATTACGGAAATGAGAATCAGACAGAATGCCCAGCCAAGTGCCAAATAATCAAAGTAAGCAAGGAATGCACCTTCCTCCATTGTCACGAAATTACTGATAATCGTAATCGGATTCGTAATAAGAATATATGGTGTAAGGGAGTAACACATACCCATATATACATCCTTCATACGTCCCTTACCGTCGAACAACGTGGTAAGACACCAGTTTGCCACAACGTAGAGAAGAAGCGGTGCCAGAATACCTGCTACCTGAGACCAGATATTGACACGTTCCCAACGCACATCATTGAACATAAAGTTCGTAAAACGCATTGCCCAGAGATTTGTCAGGAACGTCAGGATAAGCAGTGTATTTGCCGCTGCCATGGAACCTCTCTTTTCGTGGGTCAAATCCCAAAAGCCATCAAACGGGTGAGTCATAATATACAGCGCATACTTGAGAGACTCTTTGTATCTCGTCCAAGCAGACTTATTTATTTTTGCTTTCAGATTCATACTCATACTGCTCCTTCGCCTCCCATCTGATTTTTTTGATTTTCTTTACAATAACCGGAATGAAACCGAGTACCACAAGTACTATAATTACATAACCAAGGTTGTTTTCAATCCAGTCCTTACGATAATACTTCCATGCACGGGAGTAGTTATCATCGTCACGCATAACCTCAAAGTATTCCATTGCGGTCTTGTAATCCTGCTGACGAAGATAGGAACGTCCGATACCGATGTATGCCAGCTCGTAGTTACCGTTCATGGCAAGTACCTCTTCCCAGTACTCTGCGGAGCCTTCGTAGTTACCTACATCATACTCATCCAAAGCGCTGTGAATCAAATCACCGAACTCGGTTCTGGCGAATCTGGTAATACCGCCGGTGACGGTATCCAGTACATAAAGGTCGGTTCCCACATGCTCGATTGCAATCGGATAGGTGAAGTAACCGAGCTGGTTACCCGGACCGCCGAAGGCGTAAAGCAGATGTCCCTGCTCATCATAACCGAACAAACGGCCGCGGACACGGTCTACAACGTAGTAGGTCTCGTCATCCATTGCGGTAATATCCACGATTCTGGACGCACCGCTCATACCTGCCGCATCACCCCACTGCCAGTCACCGCAAGGAGGCATCTCACCGTTACGGATAAGAATATCTCCGCCGAGGGAATTTAACCTACGAATCGGCTTTGCGGTTCCCGCATCCAAATCAGCTTCCTCGAACACTTCGGTGGTACAGTAGATAAAGGACTTATTGTCAATGTAGAGGTTGTTGTACTCCGTCGGTACAAAGTCAATCATCTGATCTCTCTGTGCCTTGGTGGAGAAGGTCTTCTTAATCATGTCCGCCATGCTGAAGACAACCTCACTTGCACCGATAAAGCCCACGAAATTACCTTCCTCCTCGAACTGCATAACACCCTTGTTGACGTTCTTTGCAAGAACGAACATACGTCCCGAACGGTCAACTACAATCTTATTCGGTTCGAACGGATTCTCCGGATCTAAAAGCGGGCTGTCCGGCTTTAACATTTCTTTAATCAGGTTACAATCCTTATCCAAATGAAGGATTCTGTAGTTTGCCTGGTCGGTGATGTACATATCACCGTTTTCCGCAACGTAAATATCCTGCGGAGCATTGAAGGTAAGCACCGGCTCTTCGCCGTTTAACACCTTCGTCTCACCGGTGAACCCGGTAATCTCTCTTACAACGGAAAGACCTGTGTCTTCCACCAAAAGCTCAAGAATACGATTGTTACCGCTGTCTACAATATAGAGGCTGTTGTCGCGGGTGAACATACTCTTCGGAGCCTTCAAAGCCGTAATACCGAGAGCTGCACCGTCGGTATAGGATACCGGACGGTACGCATCCGGAGATTCGTACTCCAATCCCCAGTAATCGTAATTATAGGTATAACTGTTTACTTCCGTTGCATTCGCAACTCCTGCCGGGCATACAGCGACGATTGTCGCTACCGCAAGGAGAGCTGCCGCAAATTTTCTTTTAAGCTTCATAATTCTCTCCTCCTATTCCTTAATACCCGAACTAGCCATCGTCTCTAAGATGTTACTCTCGGAGAAAATGAAGATACCGATCGGTACAATCATCATGAACAAACCAACCGCTGCACCTGCACCCGCACGGGCTACACCACCTGCGGTAACCTGACCGAGAGCATACGGAAGAGTCTTTAATTCCTCGGAGAAAATGTAGGTAGACTGCGCATTGTTCCAAAGACTCTGTACCGAGAAAATAATAAGGGTCAACCATGCCGGCTTAACGTTCGGCATGACAATCTTCGTAAAGATACCCCATTCCTTTGCACCGTCGATTTTCGCTGCCTCAAGCAGGGAATCCGGAATACCTTCCATGAACTGCTTCATAAGGAAGAGACCCATCGGAGCTGCCAGTGCCGGAAGAATCGGTGCAATAAAGGTATCCAGCCATCCGCACTTTGCCATAACAAGGTAAAGCGGAATTGCTGTAACGTAGTTGTTAAACATCATGGCTGTTGTAATCATCGCGAACAGCTTTCTTCCGCCTGGGAAGTCATACTTTGCAAGTACATACGCACCCATGGATGCGATTAAGAGCTGACCTGCGGTACCGATTGCTGTAATAAATACAGTATTGAATATGTATCTGGAAAACGGTACCCAGGACTGACCCATAATTACAAACAGGTCCTTAAAGTTGTTTAACGTAGGGTTTCGAACCAAAATGGTCTGCGGGAACTTAAAAAGTTCATCCAACGGCTTAAATGCCTGACACACCTGCATTACAAGCGGAATCGCAAACATAAAGCCGAACATTAACAAAATGATGTATACGCCGAGGTCGCCGCCACGGGAACGGCCCGGTTTTCTATGCTTTAATTTAAATTTTTTCATCGCTTCTCTCCTTTTCTTTATTTACAGAACTCTGCATGCTTCATTGTATGGTCGCCGTAAAATTAATTTCCGACTCTCATTAATATCTTCTGTACTAACTTATGACAAAGAAGCATTGCAAGGAAGAGAACGGTAGCGATTGCGGATGCATAACCCATCTCAAAGCGGACACTACCATAGTCCTTCAAGTGTGTAACAACGGTATGTACCGCATAGTCCGTACTCGGGTTACCACACAACTGCTCCGGAATATCGGATACGTTAAATGCGGTGGTAATGGAGTTGATTGCACCGAACATAAGCATCGGCTTCATGCTCGGAAGGGTGATGTACCAGAGCTCCTGCATACGGTTCTTCAAACCGTCTACATAGGCAGCCTCGTAGTAAGAATGGTCAATACCCTGGAAACCTGCTACGAAACCAAGGAAGCCTGCACCCATGCTGGACCAAACGGAAACAACGATTACTACAACCAACATATACGCCGGATTGGAAAGCCAGAGCACCGGCTCCTGTCCGAACACCTGCAGTAAGGAGTTAATCCAACCGTACGGGTCGTTGTTAAAGATAATCTTCCAGATTGCCATGGTAGAACCTGCCGCAAGGGACGGAGCGTAGAATACTACGACCGCAACCGCTCTTAAATAACGCGGCAGCTCGTTAATCATCCATGCGAACAGGAAGGAGGCAATGTATCCTACCGGTCCGATAATACCCGCCAAAACGAAGGTGTTCTTTACAGAGGTAAGGAATACGTCGTCGGCAAGAATTAAGTTGATGTAGTTCTGCATGCCGCGCCATTCCGGAGCCTCCAGTACGTTAAAGTAAGTGAAGCTTAAGAACAGGGACATTGCAATCGGTAAGATAAAACATACAAAAAACAACAGGAAGTAAGGCAGAATGAACAGGTAACAGGTCTTATTTGCCTTCGCCTTTTTCCACATAATCTGTCTTTCTCTTTTTTTCTTACGCAAATACAGCGATAAAGTATTATTACTCATGTCATCCTCCTTTCTACTCTATCTCGATAGCTAAACCAAACTCTTCACGTTTCTTCGTGATTTCGTCGTTAATGGTGTCTACATAGTCAAGCAAGGTCTCACGCGGGTCCATCTTCTCGTTGTATACCTTACGTGCTGCGTTGGTTACGTGACGGGTAACGAAGTAACCGCCCGGGATTTCCGGAACCTCCTCGGTCCAAGACCACTGCTCTCTTAAGACAGTCATCTCGTCTACACTCCACGGAAGCTCCTCGAAGGAAACCTTGTTCGCGGTCTTGTATCTTGCGGCGGTACCCATAACTGCCTCCAGCTCACGACCGTATCTGGTCTGGGTCTCGGAATTCGCCCACCACTTCATGAACTCCCAACACTTCTGGGTCATTTCCTCGGAACGGTCATCCTTCTTAAGTATCATGGAAGAGGTGCCCCAAGAGGAAGCGGAACGGTCGATGGTGCCGTCCTCCTGCTCCGTACCAGGAATCAATGCAAACTCCCAAAGACCTCTGATTTCCGGAGCCAATACTACTAAGTTATTGTAGGTATCGTAGTCCTGCATACCGATCGGCATTTCACCGGAACGGAAACGGTTTGCAAAGTCATATGCAACCGGAAGTCCGTAATCGCTGTAGAAGCTGGTGTACAATTCAAAAGCCTTAACACCTGCCTCGCTGGCAAGGGTACTCTTCGTTAACTTGTCGCTATACATAGAGCCGCCGTTCTGATACAACAGAGCAATGAAGGTGGACAAGTCCGGATTTGTGGTACCGCTGATCTGACGCTCAGTGGACGGAATCGCTACTTCCAGGTTATTCTGCTGCAAGGTCGGTAACATGTCGATAAGATCAAGCCATGTATCCGGAGCCTCAACACCGAGATCCTCTAAAATATCGTTACGATAGAACATAACGTTGTATACATGAGTCAACGGAATACCGTATAAATCACCTTCGAACCAGTACGGTGCGACTGCACTTGCCGGATACTCCGCAAGCACTTCTTCCCAGCCCTCAAACTGATTAATCTTCTCTGCTGCATTACGAAGTGCGTAGTTTACCGGGTCGCCCTGTGCCATCTCAATTGCGATGTCCGGGCCGGTGCCTGCTAAGGTTGCATTTAATACCATACCGGTACCCTGTACAAGCTTAATGTTCACCGGAATACCGGTGGTCGGAGTGAAAATATCATCCACAAGAGCCTTTAATACATTACTCTGGTCACGACCGGTGGTAATCCAAACGGTAATTGCCTCCTCGTCTTCATATACATTACCGAGAGCATCATAGTCTACGGTAAAGGAAGCGATAAAGGAACGAATGGTGTGACCCGCACTCTTGAAAAAGCTGGTCTCAACTTCCTTCGGCTGTGCATTTACACCGGTTACGGTAATCAGGTCGATATCAAGCGGTGCCTCTGCCAAGCTCATAATAGAAGTACCGACGGAACTGATGTTACTCTTAAAGGTAGCAAACTGCTTGGAAATCTTCTCCGGCTTCTTCATGAAGGTTTCCATCTGCTTTGCCAGCTTCTGCACATTTGCGATATCACCGGAAAGCTCACCGGTATATGCAACGTACTCATCGATGGTCTTGTACAAACGCTTGTACTCGATGTCCATTGCTTCCATAACCTCCGGATAAACCTTGTCTAAGTCATAGTCACGGTTCTTATCCGGAACAGCACCGGTATATACGAGAATGGTACGATACATATCATTCATACGGATAACGGAATCCTGTAACTCATTTAAAATATCACCGAGCTCACCCATGGTAACCTCCATACGAAGGGTATGGGTACCTGCGGTCAGATAAATGTCATAAGGATTGCCCTCGGCATCCGCAAGGGTTATGTTCATCCAGTCGGTGCTGTACGGGAATGCCACAGCCCCTAATCCCTCAAACGGAATCTCACCGTCGATGTAAATCGCACGGTTGGATACCCGGCCACGGTTATAAGACTGACGGGACTTTACGGTAATGTTGTAGAAGCCGTCTGCCGGAACGGTAATATCCCATTCCATCCACTGACCGGCAACCTTCCACTGCTCGCCGCCGCCGTAGTTTAACTTCGTCTGGGTTACACTGTACGGAACCGTATTTGCGGACGCATGGTCGGAACGTGCATACAGAGACTGTGCGGAACGTACCGTAGACGCTTCACCCTGTACCTCGTTGAAGTAATCCTCGCCGCCGGAAACCTGCGGGCATGCTGCCAGGTACTCTTCATAAGTCAATGCCTTCTCAACCGGACGGATGGAAATCTTACGGATTGCCATCGGCTCGTTCACCGCATCCAATGCGATGGTGTTGGTGCCGGCTTCGAAATAATACTCATACGGGTCTGTATAATATCCCATATAGTCCGTAAAGTAAGCGGAACACCAATCCGGCTTCTCGGTCTGGGACGGACGACGGTCATTACCCTGGTTATCGGTAACAACTGCAGCCGCATCTGCCCAACGTCTCGTAAACGTCAAAGCATCGGAACCGGAAAACGGCAACTCTCCGTTAATTAAGAAGCTGCGCTCCATGCTTACACCTCTGGACTCTACCGGATAATACTCAATATATGCACGGTACAATCCCGCCTCCGGAATCGTCACCTGCCATTCGGTATAGCCTCCGTCTCCCTGGTAAAGCACGCTGGCCTCACCCTGGTAATCGGTAAGAATCTCGGTATTTTCTGCATTGTCCTTGTTGTACTTTGCAAGATCTACCACGATTTCTTCACCCTGCGGTCTGGAGGAATCCTTGTGCTCTTCCAAATATACGGTATATGTACCTGTACGTTTGAAATCACCCTTTGTCTCGAGATTCGCTCCCTCATACTTTTCACTGAAGTTATTGTCGCCGCCGGTGAGCTTGCTGACTACAACAATCACAGCAATCACAGCCACGACTCCGACTACAGTAAGGAATATTCTCTTTCCTTTTGACATAGTTTTCTCCTTTCTTTGTGCATATTCCCTTTGCACAACGATTTGTCTTTACGACAAACCAAAGCCGGTGCACACCTCAATCAAGGCTGTTCACACAGCCTTTGTAAAATGTGGATCGGCTTTCTTCCCTCTGCAAAAAAAAATAACCAAAGGGGTGCTGTTTCCGATTTTGTACATAATCACCAAAAACGGCGACATCGGAAAAAGCTTTTTTTGTAGCGTATAGTGCCATTATAGTCTTTTTTTCGAAAATGCGCTTATCAAATATTGCTTTTCGAACTTTCATCTGTTGCTCCGTTATGTCGCAATCTGTATGAAACAGACTATTTTTAAAAGGGCTCTTTACAACCTACTCCAATTATATTATGATATTTGTATAATTTCAAGTATAAAATACGCTTTTTCAGAAGTTTTTTTATGCATTTTATCCTTTGCTTTTCCTATCATAGAAATAGCAATTTTTGACAAATTGTATGTATTTGCATTTTATTGTTGTATCCGCATGCCAATCTAGGCAAATTTAACAACAATTATATGGAGGTGAGCTGTTTATGCTGAATACTGAATCTACTTCTTTCGACATCGAACATCTGGCAGAATTACGTCAAAAGGTCTGCGAGCGTAACGCATCCTTCCGCGAAAGGGAAATTGCCGGCACCCATGAGAGAACCCATCGTTCCAAGGACTATTCCTCCGTTTTTCTCTGGATTAACCATGAACCGGGGAACTTTCCTCTTCACTGGCACTCCACCGTAGAAATCATTATGCCGCTCCAAAACGGCTATACCGTCACAATAAACAAAAACGAATACCTTTTGAAAGAAAACGAGATTCTTATTATCCCTCCGGGAGAACTGCACGAGCTGACTCCCCCTCCCGGCGGTTATCGTCTGGTATTGCTGTTTGATTTGTCCGGCCTAACCAAATTCAAAGGCTTTACCCGATTATTCTCACGCCCGTCCATTTCCGCTCCGATTACGCCGGAGACCATGCCGGATATCTACGAAAAGGTACGTGCCTTACTGGTACAAATCGCTGAAGAATATGCCAACGGCGACGACCTGGCCGAACCGTCCATTCTTGCCATGCTGATTCAGTTTTTCGTTCTGCTGGCCAGAAACAGTGACGACACAATCCCCGCCTCTCTTCCCGCAATGCAGCCGAACAAGCAACGGGAATACATAGAAAAGTTTAATATTGTCTTTGATTATATCGAACACCACTATATGGAAGATATTACATTAGAAGAAGTAGCGGCACAAATCGGGTTTTCCAAATTTCATTTTTCCCGTCTGTTCCGGCAGTTTACCGACACCGCCTTTTACGATTACCTCTGTGCCAGAAGAATCAAGGCAGCGGAGACGTTATTGTTAGACCCGAACCTGCCGATTACGGAAATCGCCCTGCAATCCGGCTTCGCCAGCATATCCACCTTTAACCGGGTATTTAAAAAATTCAAAGAATGTACACCGACCGAATTTAAAGAATTCAACAAAGAAAACCGACGCGTCACCCAAACCCGCGACAAACAGCAAAAATAGCCGGGACGCTCAAGTTTTCCGTAAGAGAGGGGAGAAATTCAATGACAACAAAACTTCAAATTTTCATTGCCTATATGTTTCATGCCGTATTAATCGTCCTCGGTTTTTTCGTCCTGCACGAGGCCGCAGACGGATTTTTAGTCACCGCAGGAATCCTTTCCTTCGTATACTTGATTTTTTACATCATCGTAAACCGCAAAAAATATATTCCGTGGATTCTGTTGCTGCACCACCTTATCGGTTCCGCAGTCCAGATTCTCTTGCACTATTTCGAGATTATTCCGTCGGACGGGGGCATGTTCTTCGGCGGTATCGGACAATTTATTTATGCTTTCTTTGCGGTTCCCGGATATTTCGGGGTTTTGATGTTGACACATTCGGTTATGTATTTGATTTATAAAATCAGAACAGAAAAATTTCGTAAGTAAGCATACAAAAGTCCAAAAATGCAGCATGCCACTTCAAGGTGCGCAAACGCATTGTCATGTGCCACTCCAGCAAAAACGGACAAGGCTCCTATGAACTACAGTACAACGCCGAAGTCGAAATCAAAGGCGTTCTCGGCCAGGTATGGTTAAAAGAATAGGCATATTTATAAAAACTGTTCTGCCCGCAAAAGTCAGAACCGTTTTTTCTTCTTGCAGATTTTCTCCCCACCCGCCCTCCTCTGCGCGGCGGCTCGGGCGTGGCGTGGTTCTTCTGCTTTCTTTTCCGCGTTTTTACAAAGAACACAGGGTTGCCACATTTTGAAAGTCTCTT
>JAFTPY010000286.1 GCA_017463035.1 Lachnospiraceae bacterium | reverse complement strand
TGCCCGTACCAGCTGGGACTATTATGGAGGCTTCGGTATCTTTAAGATGGACTGGAAGGCCATGAGAGAGCGCCGTAGAATGTCGAAAGTCAGCTTCCCGGAAGATTTGGACATGGATATTGTGAAGGCCATGGGAATGAATACGGAGCTTTTTTAAGGCTCTTGTAATAGTATATATGAAACAGAAAGACGCTGTTTGCGGAATGCAAACGGCGTTTTTTTGCGGTGGCAGGAAGGAAACATCTTATTAGAGTGAGGACGGTATGATGTCCAAGTTCGGGTTTGTATCTCAGGCAGTTGCATCAGCGACAGCCTGTTTTGGCGATTTGTATTGAAGAAAAAAGCGGAAATGTGCTATAATTATTTTGTGTGTGAGGCTTCTGACAAATGAATTAATCGGAGGATAGGATATGAAGAGAGCACGAATTGCAAAGGTAGTATATTGGGGATTGGTAGTCGTCGCATTTGTGATGATGTTCATAGGCTACGGGATGCGCGGAGAAGTGTGGTATGATGCGATGTATTATGCGCTTCAGGCGTTTTTTATTGAATTTAATGATGCGGAAAGCGGCAATGTGATTCTTTATGTGGGAAGGACTGTGTGTCCGCTGTTGACCGTCACCGGTTTGTTTGTGGTGCTTCGCAACGGAATGAAGATTATTGCGGATTGGTGGGTATCCAGGCTCGGAAATGCAACAGCGGTGTATTATGATACGGCGCAGATGAAGGAATTTGGAAAAGACTTCCGCCGTCCGGTTTTGATGGGAGAGAAGGTCAATAAAAGAGCAAAGTCCCATGTTCTGTTGTTTGCAAAGGATGTGGATAATTTGACCTTTTATGAGCAGATGGAAGGGAAGATTAAAAAGGGCAGTAAGGTGTATATCCGTTTGGAGAATATTGAATCTAAGCTGTTGAAAGAGAGCAAGGTATACCACTTCAATACCAATGAGATTATTGCGAGAACCTATTGGCAGGAACGGAATCTGCAAAAGTATTTGAAGAACGGTAAAATGAATGTGAAGATTGCCATTCTCGGGTTTGACGCACTGGGACAGAATCTGTTGGACTACGGTCTCATGAATAATGTGTACAGCCTGAAGCAGAGCATCGAGTACCATGTGTGGGGTGACAGCCTGCTGTATCGGAACCTGTTGGGGGACTTCGATACGATGAACGGTGATACGATTACCTTACATGACGAGGATTGGCGGGAGGCATTGGAACAGTTAAGGTCGTTTGACCGGATTATTGTGGCACAGGAGGCGGATGTGGAGCTGTTGCAGGCGCTGTTGTATTTGAGTTCTGATGCGGAAATCGATTTTTACAATCCGGAGGGGGCGGATTTATCGAAGGTTTATATGGGAGATAAACTGACGGAGTTCGGTATGCTGAGGGATATTTTGACGGAGGATATGATTAAGACGGATAAGCTGTACCGGGATGCAAAGAAGGTGAATTATAATTATACAGTAAAGTATGATGAAAGCGGACAGTATACCTGGGAGCGTCCGGATGTGGAAGAGGTAATGGAAGCCGCTTGGCAGGAGCTGGACGGCTTTACGAAGGGCTCTAACGTGGCTTGTGCGGATTATCACAAAATCCGGCTGATGGTGATGGAAACGCTTGGATTGCGTCTTGAAACACTGACCGAATCCGATATGGAGATGTTGGCGGAAATGGAGCATATACGCTGGAGCAGATACCATTACGTGAATCATTGGCATTACGGGGAATTAAAGGATATGCCGGTCAAGAAAGGAAAGAATCAGCCGAAGAATCCGGCAAAGAGATTACATAACTGTCTGGTGCCGTATGCGGAGCTTTCGGAGGAGAATAAGGAAAAGGATAAGGACGCCATTCGAGTGATGTTTGAGGAGAGGTAAGGCGGTTTTAGCGGAAGGTAAGCAGAGGAGAGGGGCAAATGAGAAACTATATTTTTATCAGTTATGCACATAAGGATTCCGAGCGGGTTTTACCGGTAATAAAAAAGCTCCGGGAGAGCGGCTATAATGTATGGTATGATGACGGAATTGACCCTGGAACGGAGTGGGCGGTAAATATAGCAACCCATATCGAGGGATGTGCGTATTTTCTTGCGTTTATGTCGCAGGCGTATTTGGATTCCCTTAATTGCAGAGAAGAGTGGAACTTTGCAAGAGATGAGCAGAAAACGCGTTTCTTTGTGTATATTGAAGACGTAACATTACCGAGCGAGATGCGGATGCGCTCAAGTATGATTCAGAATCTCTTTATGCATAGGTACAATGATAAGGAAGAGTTTTACAGCAAGCTGTTTGCGGCACCGGGGATTGAGGTGTGTAAGAAAGCTGTACCGGAGAGGGAGACAGAGAAGGAAGAGACGGTTGCTGACGAAGCAGTGAGTGAATTGGAACGTGTAGAGGAGCAGCCGGAAGATGAGGTTGTCGATGAAGCAGTGATTGAGCCGGAATGTGTAGGGGAGCAGACGGAGGAAGTCAAAACAATTGAGGAATGTGAGGAAACGACGGAAACGGTTGAAGAAGAGGATAAGGATGAGTCGGAAGCTGAAGTGGTAAAAAGCTTTCGGAACCTTTTGTATACGGATGATGGAGAAACTGTTACGATTGTAGGATGCAAAGAAGGAATAAAAAATCTAACGATACCTTATGAAATCAAAGGGATGCCGGTGGTGAAAATCGGAGCACGGGCGTTTCTTGGGAACATCAGCTTGCTTACGATAAAGATTTCGGAGAGCGTAAAGGAAGTAGAGGAATCAGCCTTTAGAGATTGTACCAGCTTGTCTGATATTGAGGGGCTATGTATCGCGTGCGAAATTGAATCGGACGCTTTTGAGGGCTGTGTGAACTTAAGGAAAAATCCGTCACTGAGGGAAGAGTGGGAGTATTCTTTTGAAGTGTATGAATTTGCTGACAAGGTAACGATAAGAAAATGTATCACAGATAGGGAAGAAATAATGATTCCGGATCAGATACACGGAAAGCCTGTTGCAGAGATAAGTTACGGGGCTTTTAAAGAATGTACAAACTTAGCAAAAATAGATATTCCTGAGGGCGTAACCAAAATAGGGGAGTGTGCATTTGAAGGATGTACAAGCTTAGTAGAAATAAATATTTCGGAGAGTGTAACTGAAATAGGATACAATGCATTCGCTGACTGTACAAAATTGACTGGTGTGGTGATTCCTAAAAGCGTAGTTGAGATAGGATTTGCTGCGTTTAGTGGTTGTTCCAATTTATTGAGTGTGGTAATTCCTGAAAGAGTAACTGTTTTATCTGATTATCTGTTTCAATATTGCGAAAAACTTAAACGCATTGTAATACCAAGAAATGTAAAATTTATAGGTAGATATACGTTTAGTGGATGTGAGAGCTTAAAGCAGATAAAGTATTCAGGGGAAAATGAATTTATACCAGGGGATGCTGATGCTTGGAATAAGCTTAATATCAAGGAAGAACAAGAGAAAATTAATCAGATTCCTGAAGGGCAGATGATAATTCTGAGTGATGCTTTTGATGATTGTCCTGCTTTGGTGCTTGAAAAACTGGATGATGTGGTATGTGAAATGATTGCTATAGGCGGTCATGAGGAGGCAAAGGCCAGAGTTTGTGATATATATTTGAAATATGCACATATGTATTCGTATGGTGATGGAGTGGAGCAAAATGAAGAGAAAGCAATAGAATATTTTCGGCGTGTAGCAATAATGGGTCATAAGGAAGCTCAGAGAAGCGTGCTTGATTTGTACTTTGAAGGGAAAGATGTGGGGCTGGATAAGCAACGATTAAGTGAGATGTACTGCAATGTAATTGAACAGGAAAGTGACTGGTTTTTGTTGCAGACGAGCATTGAAAGTCTTCGGAAGAAAAAGCAATTTGTCCGTTCAGAGGATTTTGATTTGTGGAACCGGGAAGCGGCAGAAAAAGGGAATGTCTATGCACAGGTTGGAGAGAGTCACTTTTGGGAGAAGAAAAGTGATTTATCAAAGGCGATAATGTGGTCTAAAAAGGCAGCAGAGCAAGGATATTTTACGGCACAAGATAATTTGGGACGCTTATATGTAAATTTGGGCAATCTACGGGAAGCCAGTCGATGGTATGAAGCGGCTTTGGTAAGAAATGAGCAGCTTGAACAAGAGCTCTTGAAGAAAAAAGTGATAGTAATGAATTATTCGAGGGTTCCTTATAATATTAGGGTGCGTCATCAACTGGCAGAACTCTATGTAAAAATAAATGATTGGGAGAATGCTGTACGACACTATATTGTTTTGGCACATAACAGAGATGCAACGGCAGAATATGGTCTGGCAATGTGCTATATGACCGGGCGTGGTGTGGAGCAGAATTACGGAAAGGCCTGTGAGTTATTCCAAAAGGCAGCAGAACAGGGGCATGCGGTTTCATGTTTGATGTTGGGAATGTTATACGGAACCGGTAAGGGCGTTGCAAGGAACGACGAAGAAGCAAAGCGTTGGTATGAAAAAGCCGGTGAGAAAAAGAATTAGGAGGGACACAGATGAATCAATATGAGGTTAAATTGAGACAGGAAGCAGCGGCACGTGATGAAGTGTACCTTTTCCGTGAACTCCTAAAGCAAACGGATGACATTTCCATTGTAAAGGAGTGGCTTGAAAAACGCGCCTCTGAAGGGGATGCGGCGGCTTGCTGCAATCTCGGTTATCTGTACGAGATGGGCTGGGGTACCGAGTCGGATAAGAAAAAAGCCATGGAGTGGTACCGAAAGGCGATGGAGCTTGGAGATTCCGATGCGGAGGAGCTTTTGAAGCGTTGTAAGAAATCCACTGGTCTTGGAAAGTTTTTTGGGATTTTTTCCTAGGCGTGCATTCGTGTGGAAGAGCATATTTTGCGCGATAAGAAAAGTATAGGTAAGGGAAAAAGATAAAGCATAGCAACACTCCCGGGTGGAAATCCGGGAGTGTTTTTGCTATAATGGGAAATGGACGGAGTGTAGAGATAAAAGTGGAGCGGGGAACAGAAAGCGATAAAAAGGCGGCGGTATCATGGCAAAAGCAAGCAACTATTATTATGACCAACTGAATAAGGAACAGCAGCGGGCGTACTATGCCATGAAGGAAGGACTGTTAAACCTTAAGGAATCCTTTGCGGTACCCATGCTTTCCCGGAAAGAGTTGTCGGATATTTTTTTTTTGATTCGCATGGATTGCCCGGAGATTTTCTATTCCGTGACGTTTACGTATAAGTATTATCCGGATTCTACGGCGGTGGAGATGGCACCGCAGTACCTTTTTCCGAAAAATAAAATCAAGGAACATCGTCAGGCTATGGAGGCAAGGGTTCGAAAACTGGCCCTTCAGGCGAAGGAGTTGGATGAAAAGGGAAAGGAGCTTTTTATCCATGACTTTATCGTAAAAAATGTGAAGTATGATAAGCTGAAGAAGGAGTATTCCCATGAAATCATCGGGGCGTTGGGAAACGGAGTGGCGGTCTGTGAGGGCATGGCAAAGGCGGTAAAAATTTTGTGTGATGAACTGAATATATGGTGTATCATTGCTTTGTCAGAAGCAAATCCGGACAAAGGAATCAAATATCGGCATGCCTGGAATGTGATTCGTATCGGCGGGCAGTATTATCATTTAGACGCGACCTTTGACAACACACTTTCCAAAGACGATACGGTGCGCTATGACTATGTGAATTTGTCGGACAAGCAGATTTTCCGAGATCATGAGCCTGTTATTTGGAATGTACCGGCTTGCGGTGATAACGACGGGTTTTATTACAAAGAAAAGAAACTCTCCTGGACGACCGTGGAGGAGGTACAAAACCGTACCAAGCAGGCGGTAAAGAAGGGGAAAGTTCTTTTGTTTCATTGGCGGGGCGGCTATCTGACGAAAGAAGTCTTGAAGGAACTTCTGGAAATCTTCGATACAGAAGCTCGGGTAAAGGGGAAGCGTGCCTTTGCTTCCGTCAACTGGCCGCAGGCAGTGCTGCGGGTGCGGTTTGAGGAGGGCGTGGGGGAAGAATTGCTTGAGATGGAAGAAGCGAATGAAGGGGAGAAGGAGTAGGCCTTATGATACCTTTATTCTATTGGAAAGTGGGTTGCAGCAAATGATGAATGATTTTAAAAATCATCCGGGGAATGGATTCCCGCAAAAAGCAGTACATAAAATTACGGAACCGGGAAACCGAATCCTTTTGTTATTTACATTCGAAGGAATGTTGATTACCTTGGTTAACAATCTCGTTGGAAGTAATAATAATTTATTTGCTACGCGATTAGGGGCAAGTGACCTTCAATTAAGTTTGTTGACCACCATTTCGCAATTGGTTGGACTGGCGGTACTTATTCCGGGCGGCATTTTGACCGACCGGTTGAAAAATAAGCGGAGTATGGTCATGGTTTCTTTAGCCGTTCTTACTGTGTTTTATGCGCTCATCGGCTGTGTGCCCATGCTTCCTGGCAACCGCTTTACGGCTTTTCTGATTTTACTTGCGGCTTCTGTCGGGCCCATGACAATCTATAACGTGTCCTGGCAGGCGTATTTTTCGGATATGATTCATAAAGAAGAGCAAAATCACATTATGACCTATCGTACTGCTCTGACGTTTGTAATCGGC
>JAFTPY010000285.1 GCA_017463035.1 Lachnospiraceae bacterium | reverse complement strand
CCGGAGGGTTTGAGGCGTTAGGCTTGGAGTATCCGGAACTGAAATGGGTGTTGTTGTTACTGCATCTTATTCCGTATCTGGTCATAGGGTATGACATTTTGTGGAAGGCAATCCGAAACATATCCCGCGGTCAGGTGTTTGATGAAAACTTTCTGATGGTCATTGCTACCTTCGGTGCCTTCTTCGTGGGGGAGTATCTGGAAGCTGTGGCGGTGATGCTGTTTTATCAGACCGGTGAATTGTTTCAAAGCTATGCGGTGGGCAAGTCCCGACGGGCGATTTCCGATATGATGGACATTTGTCCGGAGTATGCGAATTTGGAGGAAGACGGTGTACTGACCGAGGTGGATCCGGACGATGTGGAAGTGGGAAGTATCATCGTGGTAAAGCCGGGAGAGCGGGTGCCCCTTGACGGTGTGGTACTGGAGGGAAGTTCTCTTTTGGATACCACTGCGTTAACCGGAGAATCGGTGCCTCGTACCGTGACCGCAGGAGATGAGATTATCAGCGGCTGTGTCAACGGCAGCGGAACCCTCCGTGTAAAGGTTACGAAGGAGTTTGAGGATTCCACCGTGGCAAAGATTTTGGAACTGGTGGAGAATGCGAGCAGTAAAAAGGCAAAGACAGAGAACTTCATTACCAAGTTTGCCAAGTATTATACACCGTGTGTTACTATCGGTGCGGTGTTGTTGGCGGTATTGCCGCCTCTTATTACCGGAGATTCCTTCGGTGTGTGGTTGGAGAAGGCATGTATCTTTCTGGTGGTATCCTGTCCTTGTGCCTTGGTGATTTCCGTGCCTCTCGGTTTTTTCGGAGGTATCGGAGCGGCATCAAAGCAGGGAGTGCTGGTAAAGGGAAGCAATTATCTGGAGGCTATGGCGGAGGTATCTGCCATTGTATTTGATAAGACCGGAACTCTGACGAAGGGAGAGTTTAAGGTGGCGGGGATTTATCCGCAGGGATGCTCTGAGGCAGAGTTACTGGAGCTGGCTGCTTACGGCGAGGTGTATTCCAACCATCCCATCGGAGAGGCCTTAAAGGAAGCTTATGGGAAGACGATTGCTGCAGAGCGGGTGACGGAAGCGGAAGAAATCGCGGGACATGGGATTCTGGCGAAAGTGGACGGGGCAGAAGTACTGCTAGGAAATGAAAAGCTGATGAGGCAAAAAGGGATTTCCTATGGGGCCTGTGAGAAGGCCGGCACCGTGGTGTACGTAGCACGAGAAGGAGCGTTTCTCGGAAGTATTGTGATAGCGGACGGGATAAAAGAGGGAGCAAAGGAAGCCATCGGACTGATGCGGTCTGCCGGGGTAAAGCGCTTTGTGATGCTGACGGGAGACCGAAAAGCGGCAGCGGAAGCAGTGGCAAAGGAACTGGCTTTTACGGAGGTACATGCGGAGCTTCTTCCGGGAGACAAAGTAGATGAGGTAGAGAAACTGTTACAGAACCGGAGAGGGAAAGAGAAGGTTGCCTTTGTGGGAGACGGTATCAACGATGCACCGGTGCTGACCAGAGCGGATATCGGGATAGCCATGGGAAGTATGGGCTCCGATGCGGCCATTGAAGCGGCGGATGTTGTGCTGATGGACGATGACATACGGAAAATCGCAAATATAGTCGGCATTTCCCGCAAGACTCTTGCCATTGTAAAGCAGAATATTGTGTTTGCGTTAGGTGTAAAGATACTGGTGCTGGTATTGGGAGCACTCGGTATGGCTACCATGTGGGAAGCGGTGTTTGCGGATGTGGGCGTGTCGGTCCTTGCGATTTTAAATTCCATGCGGGTACTGAAAATGAAATAAAGTAAACAATAGAGTTGGCGGATTTCTTTGTAAATCCGTCAATTTTGCGTATTGCATTCCGAGAAAAATTATATTACAATATAGGACGTGGTTTTTGTAAGACACGGTTTGGGAGTTGCAGAATGCAGGATACGACGGAATAGAATCGGAGGATTGGCAAATGGGCGGATTTTTTGCGGTAGCCTCAAAAGAGGATTGTGTATTTGATTTATTTTTCGGAACAGACTATCATTCCCACTTAGGAACCAGACGCGGTGGTATGGCAGTATACGGAGAGAACGGATTTGACCGTTCCATTCATAACATTGAGAATTCGCCGTTCCGTACCAAGTTTGAAAAAGATGTTCATGAGATGAAGGGAAATATGGGTATCGGTTGTATTTCCGATTACGAGCCGCAGCCGCTTTTGGTTCGTTCCCATCACGGGACTTATTCCATTATTACCGTAGGCAAGATTAATAATGTGGACGAGTTGGTGCAGAAGATTTTTAAATCCGGCGGTTCTCATTTCTTGGAGATGAGCGGTGGAGATATTAATGCCACGGAGCTGGTGGCTGCGCTTATCAATCAGCAGGAGAATCTGGTGGAGGGTATTCAGTATGCCCAGGAGATGATTCAGGGCTCCATGACCATTTTGGTTATGACTGCGAAGGGTATTTATGCGGCCCGTGACAAGTACGGCAGAACTCCGGTGGCTATCGGTAAGAAGAACGGCGCATTCTGTGCGTCCTTTGAATGCTTTGCTTATTTGAATTTAGGATATCAGGATTATAAAGAACTGGGACCGGGAGAAATCGTTGTGATGACTCCGGAGGCAGTGATTACCCTTGCAAATCCGGGAAGTGAGATGCGGATTTGTACCTTCCTTTGGGTATACTACGGATATCCGTCCTCTTCCTACGAAGGAGTCAGCGTCGAGAAGATGCGTTATGAGTGCGGTAAGAAGCTGGCCCAGCGCGATGATGCAAAGCCGGATAGTGTGGCAGGTATTCCGGATTCCGGTACCCCGCATGCCATCGGTTATGCGAATGAGTCCGGGATTCCGTTTTCCAGACCGTTTATTAAATATACGCCGACCTGGCCGCGTTCCTTTATGCCGACCATTCAGAGTCAGCGTAACATGATTGCGAAGATGAAGATGCTTCCGGTGCATGATTTGATTCAGGATAAGAGCCTGCTCTTAATAGACGATTCCATCGTGCGCGGTACGCAGTTAAGCGAGACAACCGAATTTTTATACCAGAGCGGAGCCAAGGAAGTGCATATTCGTACCGCATGTCCGCCGCTTATGTTCGGTTGTAAGTATTTGAATTTCTCCCGTTCCAATTCGTAAATGGATTTGATTACGAGACGTATCATTGCGGAGCGCGAGGGAAAGATGGATGTGGATTTGGAAGAGTATATTGATCCGGAATCCGCAAAGTATAACGATATGGTAGAGCAAATCAGAAAGAAGTTAAACTTTACTTCTCTGCGGTTCCATCGTCTGGACGACATGATTGAGTCTGTGGGAATCGATCCGTCTAAGCTGTGTACCTATTGCTGGAGCGGAAGAGAGTAATTTAATAGTTGTTTTGAAATAGTTTGGGCATAGATTCGGGAAAGAGTCTGTGCCCTTTTTTTTAATACATAGTATGCCGGCAGCATACGACATCGTGAGGAATAAGTGATATAATTAGGTTGTGTGGGTGATTTTGTTGCGCAATAATCACCGATACGGTTCTGAATTCTTACAAAAAGGAGGATGTTATATGCGCAGGATAAAATGGCTGGTTGCCGGTTTTATTATGGTGTTGCTGATGGTGTGTGGCAATACGAAGGTTGCAGAGGCTTCCACGGAGTATCGTTATTGTGAAATAACGGACGGGGAAGGCATGGAGTCGAGAAAGGGTTGGTTAAAAAACGGGGAAGAGATAGCAGGCAACCCGGTAGACATGGAACAGGACAGCTACGTGACCATTGAGGTGACGCCGGATGAGAGTTGTGCCGAATATTTGGAAACATTCAATCAACCGGAGGTAAGAGTGACCGTGAACCCGGGAGTGACCGTAACCTTTGGCTCGGAAAGTGAAAGAGCGTCCATTCAGTGGCTCACCTGTAACAATGCAGACGTTACGGTATGGGCAGAGGATGGAGAGTTTAACCAGGAAGGCTTTTTGGCCGGCTCTGTTTATGGTGTATCTGTTTATAACAGTACGGTTGACTTTCACGGAAACATTCAATACCTCTGTTTAGGTGATGAATTTACATACGGTGAAGGCGAGGACTGTGTGAACGGAGGAACAGTAACCGTAGACGGAAAGGTATATTCTTTGGAATGGTACAAAACCACGACGTTTGAAAACGGAACGCAGGGTACAGTCCATTACAAGGGATTTACCGGAAATGCTTCGGTATCCGAAAAAGTGAAACGATTTACGGTTAGAGAGATTTTTTACAGCAATACGCTGGAGACTGCGTTAAAGGCAACGACAGTAGAAGCCTATGATATACTGGATTCCTTTGAAATGACAAACGGAGAATTATCTGAAGCTGTTAACGAAAAGATAGAATGGCGAATTCCGGATGTGGAAAACTTTTACTTTGAATTAACGCCATCCGGAACGGAAGAGAATCGCGCCTGGTACAGTGTAGCCAGATATCCGTCCGGTGCTGAGACCGGAGTTTCGGGAAATATAACCCAGGAAGAGGCGGAAGAGATTCTGGAAAGCGGAGCTGCAAGAGTTGTGCTGGATTCGTCGGATATTGTGATTGATTTGAGCGCGTATGATTTGGCTGAATTAAAGGTATATAGAGGAACGGTAACAGTGAAAAGCCTGACTCCGTCTCAAAGCAGCGGAGGAAAGGGACTGTTACAGATTACCTCCTATGGGGAAGATACGATTGATATAACTGTTTTGGAAGATGTAAATCAGTTTTCGGTTGGTTATACCAGACACAATCCGAATATGAATATCACGGTTAACGGGGAAATTGCAAGCGGTGAGGTTCATAAGTTTTCATTGCAGTCTGACCAGCCGTTTGGGATGGGGTCCTTTACTAATGTGAGCAACATGGCTGTTGTCAAAGACGGAATTTGGGATCCGGCATTATTCTTAAGTCTCGGAGAGGCAGAGTATCAGCCGGTAAATGATTCTTTCCTGGATAGTTTACTGGGATTGCAAAAGAAGGTTCAGGAGGGTGTCAATAAGATTTCCGAAATGGCAGATATGTTTGTAACGGAAATGGATAACGCGTTCATGAACGGCTTAGATTCTGATGAGAAATTCCAAGAGGCCATGAGCGGCTTCGGCGAATTTGAGGCCCTCGTTGGTGTAGGAATAGAGATTAGTAAATTTAAGTATAACGAAGACACCGGAGAGGTTTCCGAACGGCAGGAGGTGACGGAATTAGATGAAGAGAATCCGTTACCGTTTACGATTAAGATTCCGGGCGGATATAAGCCGAATAAGAAGTACGTGATTGTTCGTGAGCACGGAACCGGTGAAAACAGGCAGATGGAGGTGTTGGAGCCGGAGCGGGATGGAGATAAGCTAACCTTCCGTACCAATAAATTCTCCAGCTTTACCATCGTGGAAACCCCTTCGGATGAGTTTCAGGAGGAGGAAAGAATCGGTGCGGTAAAGAGTGCGTCTCTGGAGCTTACGGACAGCATTGCCATTATTTATGAAGGGGCAGTCGTAAAAGACAAGCTGAGTGAGGGAGATGTGGTGACGGCAAAAATCACCTATATGGGAGAAGAAACAGTATTATCCGGAACTCAACTGGATGATGTGGGAAAGAACCAGGTAATGTATGCGGTGTATGAATTTAAGTTTACGGATATTCTTCCGCAGTTTGCAGATGAAAATGTGAAATTTGAATTGCTGTTAAACGGCGAAGTGATTGCATGTAAGGAAGCGTATTCCGTGAAAGAATATTGTACCTCCATGTTAAACAAGGAAGACTACGGATATTCGGAAGAAAAGTCTACCAGTTTTCGTGCGATGTTGGTAAATATGCTTTATTATGCCGATGCGGTAAAGAACTATCGTGACATGACTGAGACACTGACTGCAGAGTTAACGGAGGAGCAGAAGGCATATCGTACGACCGGAGCGTATGCGAATGCTACCGAACAATTGAGTAGAACCGGTGACGCGAATGATCCGTATTGCTTCAAAAGTGCAAATTTAGTATTGAAGGACAAGGTAAATATTCAGATTGATTTTACTGCCGAAGATACTAGTGACCTTGAGCTTGTAATTTGTTTCGGAGGTGATGAGTATGTGTACGATGAGTCTGATTTTGGAGTAGAAGCTGGCCGGTATTACGTATTATTTGATAAAATCTGTCCGACGCAATACGAGACCCAGTTGACGGCTTATTTCCAAAAGAACGGCGTGAAACAGACACAGGAGTTGACCTATAGTGTGGGTACTTATGTGGCAAGAAGCTTAGGGGCTGTAGAGGAAAAGATGCAGAATGTATTGAAAACTATGTATGAGTTTGGTGACTCGGCGAAAAAATATGTGGAAGCACAGTAAAGGAGAAAACGATGGAGACGGAAAAGAAGAAAGAGGCGTATGAAGAGCCAAAGACAGAGGTTATTCTGTTTGAGCATGAGGATATTATTACAACCAGCGGAGGCGGTGCGGT
>JAFTPY010000284.1 GCA_017463035.1 Lachnospiraceae bacterium | reverse complement strand
TTTACCGTAGAGAGCGTTCTGGAGCACAAGATTGTGAACCATGACGACATGAAGGCAACCAATTCCGTAGACAATCAGGAAGAGGTTATTGCCCGCGACGGAAATGCAAAGGTTGACTGCGTAGAGCTGGAGCCGCATTCCTACAATATGATTCGGTTGAAGGTAAAGTAAATAGTATGTTTTTTCGGAACTGTGATTCCTGTTGGAGTCACAGTTCTTTTTTTATCAAAAGGAAAGTACTTCCTTTTAGATAAAAAATGAGGAAATTGCGTATTCCTCCATAAAAATTTACGGGGAAGTGCGACTTACCGTGCGAAAAGTGTCACTTAGGGGGATTTCGTTGCATCCCTGTGCGAAAATTGTTACAATGTCGGTATAACGATGAAGGGAGGCGCGGAATGAAGTATACGATACAACAGATTGCTGAGGGAGAAGATGAAGTGATACTCCGGTATCGGGAGCGGACAACCGAGGTGGAACGGATTTGCAGCTTCCTGCAAGGAGAACTCCGGAGAATTCGCGGGTTTATGGAGCAGGAACAGGTTCTTTTGGAGCCGACGGAGATTTTATATATCGAGAGTGTGGACGGAAAAACCTTTGCATACACGGAAGCGGAGGTGTTGCGAACGGAGTATACCTTAAATCGTTTGGAGCAGTTGCTTGACGGTGTAAATTTTTTTCGATGCAGTAAATCTATGATTATAAACATTGATAAGGTAGAACGTTTGCGAAGTTTACCGTCGAACCGGATTGAAGCTACAATGGGGAACGGAGAAAGAATTTTAATATCAAGAACCTATGCATCGGATTTCAGGAAAAGGTTACGGGGAGGTGGCGGCAATGAGTAAAGAGAAAAAAACGATATCCGGGTTTGAGCGATATTTAAGAGATGAAATCGGAATCGAGTTTAAGGCGTGTTTGTATTTTTTTGCAATGTTGTTTTTTTACTGTATGTACCGGGTAATCGGAGGCGTGTACGAGGCAAGTATCTTACATATGGCAGAGTTAATTCTGATGACCTACGGGATGGGGTATTTGCAGGTATATGTATTATCGAATTTTGATGAAGCAGAGCAGTTCGGGAAAAAAGAGGTATGCTATTTGGTATTTTGTTCTCTTTTGTATACCGGTGCTTCCTGGTTGTTCGGGTGGTTTGACCGACAGGTGGGATGGACAATAGGATTTCTTGGTTACACTTTGTTTGAGTACGTGGGTGCTGTTTGGGTGTACCGTGTACGAAGGAAAATTGATGAGAAGCTGTTAAATGAAGAGCTTAGGGCGTTTCAGGAAAGGGGAAGAGATGGAGAAGGTAATTGAGATTTCGAATCTGACGAAGCATTACGGGAAGCATCGCGGAGTATCGGAAGTTTCCTTTTGCGTGGAGCAGGGAGATATTTTTGGTTTTTTGGGACCGAACGGAGCAGGAAAGTCAACGACAATCCGGTCCATGCTGGGGCTCATAAAGTATGACAGCGGAAGTATTTGGATGTTTGGAAAAGACAGCAGAACACAGCAGGAGGCTATTTTACGGGAGGTAGGCTACATGCCTTCGGAGGCAATGTTTTATCCGCAGAAGAAGGTAAAAGATATTATCAAGATGGCAGCGGATATAAGAAAGCGGGATTGTGGTGAGGAGGCCGGAATGCTTTGTGAACGTTTGCAGATGGATACGGAAAAACAAATCGGTGAGCTGTCTTTGGGAAATCGGAAAAAGGTAAGCATTGTATGTGCCATGCAGCATAAACCGAGGCTGTTCATTTTTGACGAACCTACCAGCGGCTTGGACCCGCTCATGCAAACCGAATTTTTTGCACTGATTCGGGAGTACGTAAAGGCGGGGGCAACCTGTATGCTGTCTACTCATGTACTGTCGGAGGTAAAACAGTATTGCAATCGTGTGGCTATCATGCGGGAAGGGAAATTGCAATGCGTGGATGAGGTTGCAAATATCACAAAAACCAGTGCAAAAAGAATCCGGATAATACGGGACGGGAAGCGGGAGGATTTTCTTTATGAGGGAAATCTAAACGAACTGTATAAGGAACTGATGGGGCGGGATATTGCAGATATTTTAATTGAAGAACCGTCTTTGGATGAGATATTTATGCATTTTTACAAGGAAGGGGAGGTGTAGCATGGGAACGGTGTATAAGCATGAGCTGAAAAGTGCTTGGAAAAGCTTGCTCGTCTGGAGTATTTGCGTGGGCGGCATGGGATTTGCCTGTATTCTTCTGTTCTCCGGTGTGAAGGAAAGCATGGGAGGCTTGGCGGACAGCTTTGCTTCCATGGGAGCCTTTTCGGAAGCCTTTGGAATGACGCAGCTTAGTATTGCGACGCTTCCCGGTTTTTTCGCATCCGAGGTGGGAACGGTGCATGCCCTGGGAGGTGCGATGTTTGCAGCGGTGTTAAGTACGATGATGCTCTCGAAGGAAGAGGATGGTCATACGGGAGAGTTTTTATTCTCGTTGCCCCTTGCGCGAGGGAAGATAGTTCTGGCAAAGGGAGGAGCCGTGGTAACGCTTGTGTTGCTGTTCAATCTTGTTTGTGTCGGACTCTATCTTTTCGGAATAGTTATACTGGGAGAAGAAATGCCGATGAAGGAGTTTTTTCTGTTTCAGGGGATGCAGGTGGTATTGCATCTTGAGGTGGCAGCGGTGTGTTACGGAATCTCGGCATTTCAAAAAAGGAATAAATTCGGTATCGGGCTTGGAATTGTTTTACTGTTGTATGCCTATGACCTGCTTGCAAGGGTGGTGCCGGATTTGGAAAAGGGGCAGTGGCTCAGTCCGTTTTCCTATTCCAATGCCGCAGATATACTGAGTACGGGAAAGGTGAAAGCAGGAGCGGTCGTATTTGGAGTGGCGGTATTGGCGGGCGGATTTTGTATAGCCTACGAAAGATATACGAAACGAGATTTGGCAACGTAACAGAAGAGACAAGAAAAGGGTGCTGCACGAGTTTGTGCAGCACCCTTGTTTTCTGTAGGTAGCTTTCTTATTTCCTGGTGAATCCCAGATATCTGGTGCCCTGAAAGGATAAATCTCCGTAGTCGCCTTCCACCAGAAGGCCGTATTCCTCCCCGCTTACGTGAAACTCCATGCGGTCACCGCTCTCTACCTGAAAGGTGACATAATAGCTGGTGCTGGTATGACCGGTTGTGTGCATGCCGGTGGTGTGATTGTGGGGTCCGCTGCTATGGCTGACGTTGGTGCGTTTGGCAACTATGGTAGCATCCACGGTAAGGCGCGGAGAATGGTTGTTTTTGTTCCACTGGCTGATTCCCTTTGCAAAAACAACGATAAAAAAGGCAATGACTATAATAAAAATAATGGTGCCCAAAATCGGAACTACGGTAAACCCGAAATCAAAGCTCCGCCCGAAGGAGTTATCAAAGAAAGAATCATTCATCATAGTAAAATCCCCCTACTCTAATATATTTGTTGTAATCTGGTCTACGCCCCAACGAATCAGCTTTTCCGCCTCCTTTAAAGAATCCACGGTCCAGCAGTTGACCTCCACACCGGCTTCATGGCAAAGGCGGACTTTGCGTTCGGACAGCTCGGTGTAAGAAATATCAAGTCCCATGCCGGCCGCAGCCAGTTTTTGCGGAAGGTCTTTGTCCCAATCGTCGGTCAAAAACTGACAGGGTTGCTCGGGACGCAGCTTCTTGATAAGTTCCAAATTCTGATACTTGAAAGAAATAAAACAAGTCTTATCCAGATATCCGTCAAAAATGTCCATAATCTCTGCAATCTCTTCCGGAGTAAAGGTACTCTTTAATTCCGCGATGCAGACCTTTCCGTAGGACTCGCAAATCTTCCGGTATTCGCTCGGAATGCAAAGCATCAAATCGGCTCGGTCCGATTTGCCGTCGATATCCCTAAGGTGCAATGCCCGGAGTTCCTCTAATGTGGAGTCTTCCATTACGAGATTCACGTCGCAAATTCTCCCGGAAGATTTGTCATGACTGCAAATAAAATGACCGTCTGCGGTTCGGTAGAGATCGGTTTCGATGCCCCAGTAAGAACGATTTCCGGCGGCAATATAGGCAGCGGCGGTATTTTCCGTTTCCAGACCGCTGACACCCCGGTGAGCAACTATTTTTGTGGTGCCGTGCTGTTTGATTTTGATGGTATCTCGCATAAAATCAGTCCCTTGGTTTTGGTTTGAAGTTTATTATAGCAAGAATAGGAAAAAACCGCAAGTGTGGTGAGTATTATTACAGGATTGCGTGTTATTTTACTACAAAATGATTTGACGACATTTGTAAAATAATGTACAATTGATATATAAGTCATATAAATTCTGACAAGTGTGGAACGAAGTACAGCAAGAACGAAAGGGAGGACTGCCTATGAAGAGAGAAAAAGAAGATTTATCGGTAAAAAGTATAGCGATGACCAGTACGAATAAGACGGCGATTACAGGTATGGTCGTAATGAATCTTGTACTGGCACTGGCGTATGCCATAGAGGTAGTGAAAGATGCAAGAAGTTTGGGGAGTTATTTGATTGTTCTTGCCCTTTGTGTGTTGCCGTCCGTGATTTCGGTAGGTGTATTTTTACGCAAAAAGGATTCGCTGGCGGTACGCTATATATTTGCTGTGGGATTTGCACTTTTATATGCCTACATTATGTTAACGACGACCACGAATCTGGCATTTTGTTATGTAATTGTTGCGTATGTGATTTTGATGGTGTATACGGATACGAAGCTGTTATTGGGCATGGGCGGTTTTGCGATTCTTGTAAATCTTGCGGTAATAGCGAAAAAGGTAACCGCAGGAACCTTGGTAGGAACGGAAATAACGCAGACCGAAATTATTCTGGCATGTTTGCTGCTGACCGGATTTTTCACTATTTTGGCATTAAACAAGATACGTGGAATTAATCAGGCGAATATTGAACGTGCGGAACTGCAACAACAGCAATCCGAGGGAATTCTGCACAATACCTTGGAAGTGGCGGCTGCAATGACGGAGAATATTAAGGCGTCCGTAGAAGAAACGGAAGGATTGAAAAAGGCAATCGGGGAGACGCAGCGTTCTATGGAGGAATTGTCCGGCGGTGCAAAAGACGGTGTATCGGCTATTTTGGTACAAAAGCAGAATACAGAGACCATCGGAACCAATGTAGAGCAGGTGGATGCAATGGTGAATTCTATTGTTTCGGAAGTACAGAGTGCGGAAGAGAGCTTGAATAAGGGAAATGATGTGATGAAGGAACTCTTGCGGCAGGTACAGGTATCCGGAGAATCCGGTGCATTGGTGGCGGAAAAGATGGAAGAGTTAAAGGTAAACGCAGATAAGATGCAGACTATTATGGGACTGATCAGTAATGTGGCAAAGCAGACCGGATTACTTGCACTCAATGCCAGTATTGAAGCAGCAAGAGCAGGAGAAGCGGGAAAGGGCTTTTCCGTGGTGGCATCGGAGATTTCCAGTCTATCTTCTCAGACGAACGATGCAACAGGAGAGATTAACGCATTGATTGTAAGCATTGTAGAGTCTATCGGCGCAGTTACGGAGTCCATGGAGCGGTTGCTGGAAAGCAGTCGTATGCAGAATCGCTATGTAGATGATACTGCGGAGAATTTTGAGCAGATTCATAACAGTACCCAGAATATTATTGAGCAGGTGTCTCTGTTAAAGGAAACGGTAGATGTGGTAACTGCGGCGAATGCACAGGTTTCGGAAGGAATTGTAAATGTAGAAGCCGTGACGCAGAAAGTGATGGAAGAGGCTAACGATACGTTAGAGAGCTGTAACACAAATCTGCAGAGCATTGCGAATGTGGCAGAGATTATGGATAAGCTTATGGAGAATGCGGAGAAGCTGCAGGCTTAGTAAGGATTAGGAGATGTTGATATCGGCAAAATGATTCTATGCTTTGATCAGTGTAGGCATTTTGCCGATTTTGTGTTATGATAGGAAGTGTTGGAGGATCGGGATATGATTGATGTATTACAAATAAAAAAATATAAAGAGAATACCCGATTCGAAGACAAAAAGGCCATGGGAGGTCTGCCGAAAAGTATTTGGGAGACCTATTCGGCGTTTGCCAATACTCTGGGAGGCGTTATTTTACTTGGGGTGGAGGAGTATAAGGATAAATCGCTGCATCCGGTAAATCTTCCGGACCCGGAGGGAATGGTGGAGGAATTTTGGCGAATTGTGAATCATACCGATAAGGTAAGCGTTAATATTTTATCTGCTGCCCATGTAAGAATCGAGACGGTGGAAGGAAATCGTAGTATTGTCATTACCGTG
>JAFTPY010000283.1 GCA_017463035.1 Lachnospiraceae bacterium | reverse complement strand
CACATTTACAAAGTTTTTTGCAATCTCTAAACTTTTAAATTCTGGTAAGTCAAACGCTTTATTTGCACCTTCATAATAAATGTTTTCATCTTCTACAATTTTGTTTATTTGGTCTATGATGGGCTTTATTACATTAATGCTATATGTTATTTCAGATAAAATATATTCCTCCATTGGCTTATCTAAGCGTTCGATTTTATCTAACATCTTTTCGCGGCTTTCGGCACGCTTGATGGATTTTTCACGGTTAAAGGAACGAAGCTTTGCAATGACTTCTTCCTGATGCTTGATTTCCTTTTGCTGATTCAAATAGTGCTGGATTAAAATCTCTCGCTGCTGCTCTTTTTTTATAGCGTAGTCCGAATAGTTTCCGGTAAAGGTCTGTGCCTTACCGGCATCCAGTTCCACGACTTTGGTAACCACACGGTCCAGAAAATAACGGTCATGGGCTACAATCAGTACTGCGCCCGGATAGTTGATAAGATAGGTTTCCAACCACGCGATAGAAGCCATGTCCAGATGGTTGGTCGGTTCGTCTAACATAATCAAATCCGGATTGGTCAGGAGAAGACGTCCCAGCGCAATACGGGTCTTCTGCCCCCCGGACAGAGTTTGTATTTTCTTTTCAAAATCTTCTTCGGTGAACCCGAGGCCCTTTAATACGCCCACAACCTCGCTTTTGTAAGCATACCCGTTCTGAGCTTCAAAGGAGTGAGTGAGAGAGGTGTACTCTTTAAGTAAGGCATCCAGGGCTTCCCTTTCCTGTCCCTTCATAAGGAGTTCCACCTCACGGATACGGGCTTCGGTCCGTAAAAGGTCCGCTTTTACGGAAAGCATTTCCTCGTAAACGGTGCGGTCCGAGGCCAGGTCCTGATGCTGGGAAAGATAGCCGATGGTGGCTCCCTTTGCAGTGATTACTTCGCCGGAATCTGCGGAAAGCTCCTGCATAATTACCTTTAACAGGGTGGACTTCCCGGCACCGTTGATGCCGACAATAGCCATTTTTTCACGTTCGTTAATATGAAAAGAAACCTGATTTAAAATTGTTACATCACCGAAGCTTTTGGTGATGTTATTACAGGCAAGTAACATAGTAAAATCCTCCTGATGCCATATCGTAAGTTCATAAAATACGGATAAAGCATGTTTATTCATTGATGAGTCCTTATATATAAGGGAATTATACTATAGGAAAAAAGGAAAAACAAGGGACAGTGGAAGAAGATTTGTTTGGGGCGGTAAATTGGAGGTAATAAAGGGAATGAGAATAGAAATAGTCTTGCTAATTTTCGAAAAAAAGGGTATACTGAAAGTAAGATGATGCACAATTTATGTGCGTAAACGGGAAGGAGTGTTTCTTATGTTTTTAGAGTTTATCGGTGCGGCACATGAGGTAACGGGAAGCTGTCATTTCCTTGAAATAGGAGGAAAGCGTCTCCTGGTGGACTGTGGTATGGAGCAGGGCGCAAATGTGTACGAGAATCAGGATATTCCGGTGAATGCGGGAGAGATCGATTACATTTTATTGACCCATGCCCACATTGACCATACGGGACTTGTTCCGCTTATGTATGCCAGAGGCTTCCGGGGACAGATTTATTCTACGAGAGCCACAAAGGAGCTTTGTGATATTATGCTCCGGGATTCCGCGCATATTCAGATGTTTGAAGCGGAGTGGAAGAATCGTAAGGCAAAGCGTTCCGGCATACCGGCAGTGGAGCCGCTGTATACCATGGAAGATGCCTTCGGTGCCATGAAGCTGTTTGTTCCTTGTGAGTACGGCGAGAAGATTACGGTGGACGAGGGGATTACCATTCGTTTTACCGATGTGGGACATTTGCTCGGTTCCTCCAGTATCGAGGTTTGGGCGGAAGAGGACGGGAAGCAGGTAAAACTTGTATTTTCCGGTGATATCGGCAACAAGCATCAGCCGATTCTAAGAGATCCGATTGCAACGGACCGTGCGGATTATGTCATTATGGAGTCTACCTACGGCGACCGTTCCCACGGAATGGAGCGGGTGGATTATGTGAGGGATTTGGCAGCAATTATCCAGCGTACCTTGGACAGGGGCGGCAACGTGGTCATTCCGGCCTTTGCGGTAGGTCGTACCCAGGAGCTTTTGTACTTTATCCGTAAGATCAAGAAGGATAATTTGGTGACGGGGCACGACGGTTTCCCTGTGTATATCGACAGTCCGTTGGCCATTGAAGCGACGACCATTTTCCATAAAAACGTAAACGGATATTTTGATGAAGAGGCCATGGAACTGGTAAATCAGGGCATCAATCCGATTTCGTTCCCCGGATTACGAACCGCCATTACCAGTGATGAATCCAAGCTGATTAATGCGAATACGGAGCCGAAGGTAATTATTTCCGCATCGGGAATGTGTGAAGCCGGACGTATCAGACATCATTTAAAGCACAATTTGTGGCGGCCGCAAAGTACGGTAGTGTTTGTAGGATATCAGGCGGTAGGAACGTTAGGCAGAACCTTATTGGACGGAGCTACAGACGTAAAGTTATTCGGAGAACCGGTGGAGATACAGGCGGAGATTTGTAAGTTAGACGGTATCAGCGGACATGCGGACAAGGAAGGCTTAATCAACTGGGTAACACAGATTGAGAATCCGCAGAAGGTGTTTGTGGTACACGGAGAAGATGAGGTATGCGATTCCTTTGCGACATGTTTAAGGAATGAGTACGGACTGGATGCGGAAGCGCCGTATTCCGGCTATTGCTTTGACTTGATAAACGGAGTATGGGCAGAGCAGACAGCGCCTGTATTTGCGAAAAAGAAGGAGAAGGCAAAGAAACGCAAGACGGAAGTGTTCGAACGTCTTCTTGCGGCAGGGCAGAGGTTGCTTAGTGTTATTAAAAGAAATGAAGGCGGCGCCAATAAGGATTTGGCAAAGTTTGCGGACCAGATTAATATGTTGTGCGATAAGTGGGATAGATAAAAATCGAAAAGTGGGGCGCGCATCTTAATGCGCGCCCCTATTTTGCAACAGCCCATTATTTCGCATCCAAAAAGTAGGTGCAGATAACCGGAACCAGTCCGTCTTCGTCGTTGGAGAGGGTGATGATATCTGCGGCCTCCCGAACCTCCAATTGGGCATTTGCCATGGCAACTCCGAGACCGGCATACTGAAGCATGGTGATATCGTTGTAACCGTCACCGCAGCAGACACATTCGTCTCTGCCGATACCGAGAGACGGTAACAGGCGTTCCAAAGCATGGGCCTTGTCCACCAGCGGCGGCATAATTTCAAGGAAGAACGGTTCGGAACGGTAAATATTTAATACGCCGTAATAACGCTTCTGCAATTCTTCCGTAAGCGGAGCAAGCACCTCCGGCTCACCGCTGATTAAACATTTGTTGACAGGGAACTTGATGGCACCCATAAAATCCTGTACCTGGTGAATGTCACGGCGGTTAATACGAGCCTCCAGTTCCATATATTTATCGGTTTTGGTGCCGGTAATCAGATTATCTTTCGGGTCATAGGTAACCATCCCCACGCCGCGTTCCTTTGCAATCTCGAAAATCTGCGGAAT
>JAFTPY010000282.1 GCA_017463035.1 Lachnospiraceae bacterium | reverse complement strand
GTATTCATCGCAGGTATGTTCGTAAAGTACGGCGAAGAATATGCACAGCTGGCTGAGCTCTTAGGTGATACCGCGGAAGCAGAACGTGCACGCAAGGAAGTTGCGGTAATGTATGACGCCATCTTAAAGGACGGCTGGGACGGCGAATGGTTTGTTCGTGCTTACGATGCTTACAGCAACAAGGTCGGTTCCAAGGAATGTGAAGAAGGCCAGATTTTCATCGAGCCGCAGGGCTTCTGTGTTCTTGCAGGTGTCGGTGTAGAGGAAGGTCTTGCAAAGAAAGCTCTCGATTCCGTAAAGGAACGCCTCGATACCAAGTACGGCGTAATGATTTTACAGCCGGCCTATACCAAGTATCACTTAGAGCTTGGTGAAATCACCTCCTACCCGCCGGGATACAAGGAAAACGCAGGTATTTTCTGCCACAACAATCCGTGGGTATCCATTGCGGAGACCGTTATCGGCAGAGGTGATCGTGCATTCGAGATTTATCAGAAGACTTGTCCGGCTTACGTAGAAGAAATCAGTGAAATCCATCGTACCGAGCCGTATGTATATTCCCAGATGGTAGCGGGCCGCGATGCAAAGTTCCACGGCGAAGCAAAGAACAGCTGGCTCACCGGTACCGCAGCATGGACCTTCGTAAACATCTCCCAGTACATCTTAGGTGTTTACCCGACCCACAACGGACTTTCCATTAATCCGTGTGTACCGAAGGGCTTCGGTGATTTCACTTTAACCAGAGCATTCCGTGAGGGTGTTTACAACATTACGGTAAAGAATCCGCAGAATGTAGAAAAGGGTGTTGTTTCCCTTGAAGTAGACGGTGTAAAGGTAGACGGTTGTGTTATCCCGTATGTAAAGGGTAAGACCGAATACAACGTAACCGTAACCATGGGCTAAACGCTCAACGAATTACGCTTATATCAATTTATTTGTTTATTCATTCCTTTCTTTCTCGCAAACAGCCTCCGGCTAACCCCGGAGGCTGTTTCACTTTTTGATTCCCGCTCTCTACTACAGCACACAGCCCTTCTGCAAGATTACGTTCGCGTACTGGCTTGTTTCCGATGTGGCGATTACCGCGTAGGCCTTTTTCGCTTCTTCATAAAAGGCAAAGCGCTCCAGTTTCTGAATTACTTCCGTGCCCCGCTCTTCTGCCTTTGTTATCATTTCTTCGTAAGTTTTCCAAATAGACACGTCTGCGTTGTCTCCCGGTACCCGTTCCATGAGACTCACCGGCTTTTCCACATACTGATCTAACGGGAATACTTCTAAAATCGCCTCTAAAATCTCCGGCACACCGTGTCCGTCCATCCGGATGACAATGCCGTTCTTTCCCATCGTCTCCGCCGGAAAGTTTCCGTCGGCAATTACAATTGTATCGCTGTGTCCCATCTCGCAAAGTACCTTCAGTAACATCGGGGACAACATCGGGGATATTCCTTTTAACATACTCTTCTCTACTTTTTCACATAATATTCCATAGCTATGTATGACGAGGCATACATAGCATTCTGACATTTTACGAACCTTTTCAAACCACCTTTACAACATGTTCGGAATTTCTTCCATCACCGGAAGCTTCCCGAACCCATAAAACTTCACTGCATTTTCACCCAAAAAGGCTCTCTTCTCTTCCTCGGAAAGCTTGTCGGACTCTGCAATAAACCGTACCGCCATAATATACGCGATGTCCGTCATGGTTCGCGGATAATCACTGCCCCACATCAGCTTCTCTATACCGCAGATATCTCTTGCTTCCAATATAGCATCAATCGCCGAAGGGTACGGATAAAACTCTTTGTGGAACAGCCAGGTCAGACCTCCGCTCTCGATATACACATTTTTGTGCTTTGCCAGCGCAATCTGCTTCTGCCAGCCCTCTGTTGTTACCATACCGAAATGCCCGATGGCAATTTTAAGCTCCGGACACTGCGCTATCAAATATTCCATATCCTCTGTCTGGGCGTCTCCGTCCGCCAAATCGATGGAAATAAACTTTCCGGCCCGCTCTACCTTTTGAAATACCGGGAGAAGCTTTTTTAAGTCCTGATCCTTCAAACGACCGGCACAGATTTTTACACCGTCCACTCCCTCTAACAGAAAGTCATCCCTTTCCTCATAGAGAGAACAGATTTTAATCCGGTCCGGATACTTCGCCTTTGCCGACAACAAATAAGCATCCTGATTTCCGTCGATGTACTCCTGGGTCACCACACAGCCCGCCACACAGGCATAGTCCATGTTGGCAATGAGGCGTTCCACCGTATTTTTATCATCCTCCATATAAGGCGGCATCATCTGGCGCACTTCTCCGCCGAAATCACTCTTGCCGTTCCCTACTCCGACAACCGGTCTGCCGTTTACCCGGCCGTTTTGCTTTTCCCAAAGATGCAAATGGGCATCCACCACCGTATATTTACTCATAGCGTCACACCGTCCTTAAAAATTGCAATTTCACGATAGCCGTTTCGTTCGTTACAAGTCTCTTCCCCGTTAACCACCCGGATAATATACCGCATAAACTCCTCTGCAAGGTCCGTACCCGCAAGCATCGGTCCCGCATTGAAATCAATCCAGTTATTCTTCGTTTCGGCAAGCGTATCATTAGTAGCAATCTTCACCGTAGGAACCGGACTGCCCAGCGGTGTACCCCTTCCTGTGGAAAACAGCACCATATGGCACCCTGCCGCCACCAGATTCGTTACCGCCACCATATCATTTCCCGGTCCATTCAGCAGATTGAGTCCGTTCTTCGTCACACGGTCACCGTAGGTCAGCACATCCACTACGGCTGCTCTGCCGCCCTTCTGGGTACAGCCGAGAGACTTCTCTTCCAAAGTAGTAATGCCTCCCGCTTTATTTCCAGGAGAAGGGTTTTCGTAAATTTCCTGGTTGTGGCGGATAAAATAGTCCTTAAAATCATTAATGAGATGTACCGTCTTTTCAAACACCGCTTCGTCCACGCAACGATCCATTAAAATCGTTTCCGCACCGAACATTTCCGGCACCTCCGTCAGCACCGTACTACCGCCTGCGGCTATCAACATATCTGAGAACTGTCCGATTAACGGATTGGCCGTAATCCCGGAAAAGCCGTCGGACCCGCCGCATTTCAAGCCCACCTTCAGCTTTGAAACCG
>JAFTPY010000281.1 GCA_017463035.1 Lachnospiraceae bacterium | reverse complement strand
CCCGAATCGTATCCATATCAATCAAACGAATACAAAGCTCCGTCTTATGAACCAGTGCCGTCAAACTCTGTACAGAAGAATCATGTAAATCCCTTGCAATCCTGTTACGGTCATGTTCTTGGGACTCTAAAATGTGCAATCCCTTCTCTTTGTCCAAAACTACCGTCTCTGAATCAGCTGCAGTAATTGTCGGCTTACCTTCTTCTGCTTTTTTCTGTTCCGATGCGAGAAGAAAAGAATTACGTATAAATTGTATCTGTTCTTTGCGATATTTATATTGTTCTAATTTATCGCTAAGTTTAGGTAATTCCTCTTTTAACTGCTCCGATGTACGTAACAACTCTCTTTTTTCTTCTCCCTCTTCGTAAACCCCTACAGGAGAGAAAAAATTCATATTAGAGTCTTGTTTTTGATCGTACTCTTGAAGAGAATACTCCACTTCACGCATTTTCTGCTCTACATCTTGTATTGCTCCTATAATCCTTGAAAGTTCCTCTTCATTTTCGGTTTCCAACACATCAAGAAATCGAATTGCATCTTCTGTTGTAATATTTTGTTTTTCCAACACTACACCTCCTATGTACTCCGATTTCTCTTTGCTTTCCGTTAATGATGTCCCTGACAGGCTTTGCAAATTGTGTTTTGTCTGATTTCCATGACAGTATGAACAATTCCAGCTTCGGTATAGGTTTCACCGATAGAACGGAACCCGATTTTTTCATAGAACGGAATTGCATGAGGTTGCGCTCCGACTAATACACGGTCAGCGCCCATGAGTAAACCCTTATCCACAAGCATACGCACGATAAAATCACCGTACCCTTGTCCACGCTCCTCTTGTTTTACAGCAATACGACCGATTTTAAAGTCTCCTTCCGCAGTCAGCACATGGAGACGACCAACACCTACCGGTATTGTCCTGTTAATATCTTTATATACAACAGCTTGAACTGCTGTTTCATCCGTTTCATCAAAGAGAATATCGTCAGACCAACCTTGTTCTTTTCCGAACACCTCACGACGAATCGGTGCAATCTCATCCATATGATCCAATCCTAAATAATATCTTCCGCAAATCATTCCTGTATCCTTCCTTTTCTGATTCGTTCGCTTCCATACAAATCAATGTTCCGGAGAAACAATTGATGTTGAAGTATTTCATCCTATAACGGTTGCTTTAACGGTTTTCCCTGACCTCTCGGATATTTTTCCGGAGTGTTCTTTTCCTTTCGGATTACCACAAAGGTTCGTGTAATATCCGTATCCGGCAGACAATCCTCCTCGGCATGAATTAATTTTCCGCCTAAAATCTTGATTGCATTTTTAGCCTCATCACATTCTTCCTTGCAGTCTCCCGCTTTGTAGGATAAAAAATATCCGCCCGGCTTTACAAAAGGAATACAAAATTCCGACAGACTTGCCAGTCTGGCTACCGCTCTGGATACACAATAATCAAATTGCTCCCGATATTCTGCGGTTCTTCCTGCTTCCTCCGCTCTGCCGTGGATTGCTGTAATGTTTTTTAAATCCAATAATTCTATCACTCTGTTTAAGAATGAAATTCTCTTATTCAGAGAATCCATCAGTACAAATTCTGTTTCCGGAAAAGCAATTTTTAAAGGAATCCCCGGAAATCCCGCACCGGTACCTAAATCCAGTATCTTTTTTCCTTGAAAATCATGAATCTTCTTTGCCGCAAACAAACTATCCAAAAAGTGCTTACAAAGCACCTCTTCATATTCGGTAATTGCGGTCAGATTCATTACCTCATTTTGCGCAACCAAATAGTCGTAATAAGCTTCGAACTGCTGCTGCTGTTTCTCGCTTAATACGATTCCGATTTTTTCCGCTCCTTTTACCAGTATCGAATTATCCCGCATGTTTTTTTCCTCTGTTTCTATATTTTTAACGGCCGAGGTATACCAGAAGCACCGAAATATCTGCCGGAGATACACCGGAAATTCGGGAAGCCTGTCCTACATTTTCCGGACGAACCTGCTTTAACTTCTGTCTGGCCTCGATACGAATGGACGGTATCGCATCATAATCAATATCTGCCGGGATACGTTTATGCTCCATCTTCTTAAACTGAGCAACCTGGCTCATCTGACGACGTATATATCCCTCATATTTTAACTCAATCTCTACCTGTTCCGTTACATCGTAAGGAAGCTCCGGACGTTTTTTGTCAATCGGCGCCAGCATATCATAAGTAAGCTCCGGTCTCGTAATCAGCTCTGCCAACGTACTGCCGGATTTTAACGGTGTACTGCCGAGAGCAGTTAACAACTCCTGAACCTGCTCTGTTCCGCCGACGGTTGTTTCCTTTGCACGAAGTATTTCCGCATCGATTTGCTCCTGCTTCTTTAAAAGCTTTTGATAACGTTCCTCGGAAATCAAACCCACTTCGTAACCGTACTTGGTCAAACGCAAATCTGCATTGTCCTGACGTAAAATCAAACGATACTCCGCACGGGAAGTCATCATACGATACGGCTCATGAGTCTCTTTTGTTACCAAATCATCGATTAACACACCGATGTAGGCTTCGGAACGGTCCAGAACCAAAGGCTCCTTCCCCTGCAGCTTCCGCGCGGCGTTAATCCCCGCAATCAATCCCTGTGCCGCAGCCTCTTCGTAGCCGGAGCTGCCGTTAAACTGACCACCACTGAATAAACCGCTGATTTTCTTAAACTCCAGGCTGGCCTTCAGCTGCATCGGATTGATACAGTCATACTCGATGGCATAAGCATTTCTTACAATCTGTGCATTTTCCATACCCTTTACGGAACGGTACATGGCCACCTGTACATCTTCCGGCAAGGAGCTGGACATACCGGCAATATACATTTCATTGGTATAATTACCTTCCGGTTCAATAAAAATCTGATGCCTGTCCTTGTCCGCAAACTTCATTACCTTATCCTCAATGGACGGGCAATAGCGCGGACCTGTTCCGTGAATGACACCGGAGTAAAGCGGTGAACGATCAATGTTCCTTTTAATAATATCATGTGTTTCTTCGTTTGTATAGGCTAACCAACAAGAAACCTGCGGTTTTGTTAAAGAATCCGGGTCTGTAGTAAAAGAAAACGGTACTACCTTTTCATCACCGAACTGCTCCTCCATAACGGAAAAATCGATGGAACGCTTATCAATACGTGCCGGAGTACCGGTTTTGAACCGATACATCTCGATTCCGTGAGCAACCAGACTGTCGGTCAAATGATTTGCTGCAGGCAAACCGTTTGGTCCGGTATAATTACTGACTTCACCATAAATACAACGGGCCTTTAGATAAGTACCGGTACAAAGAATTGCCGCACGACACGGATAAATCGCACCGGATGCAGTCTTTACTCCTGTAATACAATCATTTTCCGTAATAATCTCCGCTACTTCTGCCTGCTTAATGACCAGGTTTTCGGTATTTTCCAAAACCCGTCGCATTTCGCGGGAATAATCCTGCTTATCCGCCTGGGCACGTAAGGAATGCACCGCAGGTCCTTTTGACTTATTTAACATTTTGGACTGAATGTAGGTCTTGTCGATATTTTTTCCCATCTCTCCGCCGAGAGCATCGATTTCTCTCACCAAATGTCCTTTGGAAGTACCGCCGATATTGGGATTACACGGCATTAACGCAATACTGTCCGTGCTTACCGTAAATAAAACCGTACGAAAAGAAAGTCTCGCACATGCCAGAGCTGCTTCACAGCCGGCATGTCCTGCGCCGACTACCGCAATATCATAGCTTTCATAAACCTGGTCCATCTTTCTGTCCTCTATCCTTTTCTCTATTTTCCCATACAAAATTCACGGAAAATAGTATTTACCAAATCCTCATCCACCGATTCACCGGTAATTTCACCGAGACTTTCGTATCCCTGCATTAAATCAATGGAATAGAAATCCTCCGGCATCTCCGCTTCGATACTATCCAATACTTTACCCATGGCATCATAAGCATCTTGAAGAGACTGCTTTTGACGTTCACCTGTAATATAAAGGTCCTCGTTATAGGAAAGCTCCTTCTGAAAAAACATTTTTTCAATGGTATCATAAAGAGCATCCAAACCTTCTTCTTCCTTTGCGGAAATACAAAGTACCTTCTGACCGGTAAGCTCCTCTAATACAGAAGTATCCGGAATTTTACAAAGATCAATTTTATTTAAAAGAATGATAGACTTTTTATTTGAAATCAAAGCTAAAATCTCTTTTTCGTCTTCTGTAATTTCTGAGGTAGCGTCTGCCAGATATAAAATTAAATCCGCATCCTGCGCTGCCCTTTTTGCCTTCTCCACACCGATTTTTTCAACCACATCCTCGGTGGAACGGATACCTGCGGTATCAATTAACGAAAGAGCAATCCCGCGAACGGTTACGGTTTCTTCGATGGTATCTCTCGTTGTTCCCGCAATATCGGTAACAATAGCCCGTTCTTCTCCTGCGAACAGATTCATTAATGAGGACTTTCCTACATTCGGCTTACCGAGAATGACGGTACGAATACCTTCTTTTAACATTCTTCCGTTTTCCGCAGACGAAATTAACCGGGAAAGACGCTCTCTGATTTCTATTATACTCGCCTTTAACTCATTTGTAAAACCTTCCAGCGAAATATGTTCCGGATCGTCCAACGCCGCTTCGATAAACGCAGTATGATGTATCATTTTTTCTCTTAATTCCGAAATTTCCTTTAATACATTCCCCTGTAACTGTGCCATTGAATTTTTCAGTGCCAAATCACTTTTTGCACGAATGACTTCCATGACTGCTTCCGCTTTGGACAAGTCGATACGACCGTTTAAAAAAGCACGTTTTGTAAATTCTCCGGCTTCTGCCAAACGAGCTCCGGCCTTCAATACGGTACGTAATACTTTCTTTGTTACAAGACTTCCGCCGTGACAATTAATTTCGGCCACATCCTCTGCCGTATAAGTATTGGGTGCCCGCATCACGGAAACCAAAACCTCGTCTACAATTTCTTCTCCGTCTGTAATCCATCCATAATGAATGGTATGGGTTTTCTGTTCCGATAATTTCTTACCAAACTTCTTTCCGCGGAAAATACGGTCCATCACCTGAAATGTTTCCGGACCGCTTACACGTATAATACTGATACCGGAATTACTTAATCCCGTTGAAATTGCAGCGATTGTATCCACCATGGTTCTCCTTTCCGCTATCGTCGTTAATCTCATTCTTACTAATGTCTTAATAAAGTTTGAAAGGGTGTCAGAT
>JAFTPY010000280.1 GCA_017463035.1 Lachnospiraceae bacterium | reverse complement strand
TATCCGCCGGGGACCCAGCCTTTGTCTTGGTTTTTTCCCCAGAGGAATCGGATTATCGCGGGACTGTCCGACGGGATATTGGTGACGGAGGCGCGAAAAAAGAGCGGGACCTTGATTACGGTTTCGTTCGGGCTGGAGTACGGAAAGAATATTTATGCCGTGCCGGGACGAATCGATGATGTCTTAAGCGAAGGGTGTAATTATTTGATTAAGGATGGCGCAAAAATTACGGTTTCCGCAGCAGATATCATTGAGGACATAAAGACGGTTTCGGCATCGAAAAAGAGAGGAAATAATGTTCAAAAATGTAGAAATTATGAATTTTTAAAAAATATACTTGCAACAAATGAAAAAATGGTGTATGCTAGTTTGCGTTTGATGCCAAAACATATAGAGGAAATTCAGGAAGAAACAGGGCTTTCGCCGGAAGATTTGTCGGCGGCTTTGGATATTCTTTCTTCCTATGGCTGTATAAAAAGGTACGGACAGGCATATTATGCATTGTCTGATGAATTCGATAGATAGCAATAGAGTGATTATGGAAAGGTAAGGACAGCAAATGGCAAAAAATTTACTGATTGTGGAATCTCCTTCAAAAGCGAAGACCATAAAGAAGTTCTTGGGTGCCAATTATGAGGTACTCGCATCCAACGGTCATGTGCGTGATATTCCGAAGAGCCGCATGGGAATTGATGTGGATAACGATTATGAACCGAAATATATTACAATTCGCGGAAAGGGAGATATACTGGCGAAGCTTCGTAAGGAAGTGAAAAAGGCCGAAAAAGTGTATCTTGCAACCGACCCCGACCGTGAGGGAGAGGCAATCAGCTGGCATCTTGCGGAAGCCCTAAAGATTCCGGAGGCGGAAGTAAAGCGTATTACCTTTAATGAGGTTACCAAAAATGCGGTACGCAATTCCATCAAAGATGCCCGTGGGATTGATATGAATCTGGTGGATGCGCAGCAGGCAAGACGTATCTTGGACCGCATGATCGGTTACCGCATCAGTCCGCTTCTTTGGGATAAAGTAAAGAGAGGCTTAAGCGCGGGCCGTGTACAGTCTGTGGTTCTTCGTATTATCTGTGACAGGGAAGAAGAAATCAATGCGTTTGTACCCCAGGAATATTGGTCTTTGGATGCGGATTTTTCCGTAAAGGGAATGAAAAAGCCGTTCCGCGCGAAATTCTATGGCACAAGTGAAGGAAAAGCAGCCATTTCTTCGGAAGAAGAGGTGAATAAAATACTGGCGGCAATAAAGAAGGCGAAGTTTAAAGTAAGCGAGATTAAAATGGGTGAACGGAAGCGTCAGCCGGCACCGCCGTTTACTACCAGTACGTTGCAGCAGGAAGCTGCAAAGGCGCTGAACTTCTCCACTCAGAAGACTATGCGTCTGGCACAGCAGTTATACGAAGGCGTAGATGTGAAGGGACACGGAACGGTCGGTTTGATTACGTATCTTCGTACCGATTCCGTCCGAGTGTCGGAGGAAGCGGATGCAGCCGCAAAACAGTTTGTTGCGGATAATTACGGTGCAGACTTTGTAATTGAGACAGAAAAGAAAAAGACGGATAACAAAAAAATTCAGGATGCACATGAAGCGATTCGTCCGACCTATGTGGATATTACCCCGGCAGAAGCAAAGGATTCTCTTTCCAGAGATTTGTTCCGTTTGTACCAGTTGATTTGGAAACGCTTTATTGCCAGTCGTATGCAGGGCGCAAAGTACGAAACTGATACTTTTAAGTTAGACGGAGTCGTCTACCGTTTTACTGCCACTACATCAGAACTTGTATTTGACGGTTTTATGGCAGTGTATTGCCCGGAAGAGGAAGAAGAAACGGAGGAGATTAAGGGCGGATTTTTAAAGAATCTGACCAAGGATTCCGAGATTACGCTTAGCGAATTACTTCCGGCAAGGCATTTTACCACACCACCGGCGCATTACAACGAAGCTTCTTTGATAAAGACCATGGAAGAGCTGGGAATCGGACGCCCGAGTACCTATGCTCCCACCATTACAACCATTTTGGCAAGACGTTATGTAGTAAAAGAAAATAAAAATTTATATGTAACCGAAATCGGTGAAGCAGTAAACCGTATTATGCGGCAGGCCTTTTGCTCTATCGTTGACGTGAATTTTACGGCAACCATGGAAGCGCTTTTGGATGCCGTGGAAAGCGGAGATGTTTATTGGAAAACAATTGTGCGAAACTTTTATCCGGATTTGGAGGAGTCTTTGGCAAATGCGGAGCAGGAATTGGAGAATATCAAGATTGAAGACGAGGTTTCCGATGTAACCTGCGAAATGTGCGGAAGACAGATGGTAATTAAGTACGGTCCGCACGGAAAGTTCCTGGCTTGTCCGGGATTCCCGGAGTGCCGTAATACAAAGCCGTATCTGGAGAAAATCGGTGTGGCTTGTCCTGTGTGCGGAAAGGATGTTGTAGTCCGTAAAACAAAAAAGGGCAGACGCTACTACGGATGTGAGGCAAATCCGGAGTGTGATTTCATGGCATGGCAGAAACCGTCCGGTAAGAAGTGTCCGCAGTGCGGAGGAATTCTTCTGGAAAAAGGAAACAAGCTTGCCTGTGCTTCGGAGGAGTGCGGTTACGTGGAAATGAATGAGAAATAGTCGGATTTTTGTTCATTGTTTACGAAAATACGATGTAGTGCGTCAAATGTTTAATTTGCACTTGTTTTTCAAAAAAAACTGTGATATAATATGAATAAATTGATAACGTATTGTGAGATGCTGGGCAGTTAAATCTGCCGGAAAGGAGTTACCGTGAGCGTACAGTTATTGGATAAGACCAGAAAGATTAACAAGCTTTTGCACAACAACACCTCTCATAAAGTCGTGTTTAACGATATTTGTCTGGTCCTCGGAGAAATTTTGGAATCGAACATTTTGGTAATCAGTAAAAAGGGTAAGGTTCTCGGTATCAAGAATCGTAACGATGTAGAAACAATCGAAGAGTTGATTAAGGATGCGGTTGGCGGATATATTGACGGTATGTTGAATGAACGTCTTTTAAACATTCTTTCTACAAAGGAAAATGTGAACCTTGAAACCTTGGGCTTTTCTTTCAATGAAGTAGAGAAGTATCAGGCAATTATTTTACCGATTGATATTGCGGGAGAGCGTCTCGGAACCTTGTTTATTTACAAGAAGGGACCGTCCTACTCCATCGACGACATTATTTTAAGTGAGTACGGTACCACCGTAGTAGGTCTTGAAATGATGCGTTCCGTAAACGAAGAGAATGCGGAAGAGAACCGTAAGGTGCAGATTGTTCGTTCCGCAATCAGTACATTGTCCTTCTCCGAGCTGGAAGCGATTACTCATATTTTTGAGGAATTGGAAGGAAACGAAGGTATTCTTGTTGCAAGTAAGATTGCGGACAGAGTGGGAATTACCCGTTCCGTTATCGTAAATGCGCTTCGTAAGTTTGAGAGTGCCGGTGTTATCGAGTCTCGTTCTTCCGGTATGAAGGGTACTTACATTAAGGTGTTAAACGATGTAGTATTCGATGAGTTAAAGAAACTGTAAGGTTTCGTGAATTGAATATGGGATTGACCGGGAAGGATTCCGGTTTGACGGTAAAGGGATTTTTGAG
>JAFTPY010000279.1 GCA_017463035.1 Lachnospiraceae bacterium | reverse complement strand
TCTTATAATTTTATTGCGGATACGTTAGATTTTGTGACCGGTTGGTGTTCTCCGGAAAAACTTATATGGGATAAGGATTGATATGTGGAGAGTATACAATTAATAACGAGTTTGGAACGAAGAATCAGAAGAAAAGAGAGTCGTTGCTAAAGGTAGTTGTAGACAGTTTTCTTACATTGGTAGTTATTGTGCTCATTGTAGGATTTATGCTTGCGTTCGTAAAGCATATTTATTGGCTTGCGACAATCATTGGGGGCGCATTTCTTTTGGTAATTGATATCGTAATGTTTACGAGAGAGTTCGAAAAAGAACGAAAGCGTAATTTTTTGTTGCCGATTATCACGTGTATCATCGGTATCGTTATGGTTTTGTGCGGGACGATGCTAAGAAAAGACCCTGCATGGGTAAAAGCATTTGTTATGAAGTATGCGTTACTTTTTGCGATGCTTCTGCTTTTGAGTATAGGAGTCGGATTGCTTTTCTATGCAATTACCGAACCGAGCAGAAAAAGGCGATACTGTACCGTAAGAGTGTTTGGGGAGTGTTGCGGATTTGCAACAAAGTTTTCTTCTTCACGGGGAGGACACAGGGTGCATGCTCCGATTTATAAATTTTACTTTGGAGAAGAGGAGTATTGTGTTGCGGAAAAAACGTTTTCCGGGTATGCCAATCCACAGGAGGGGGAGAAGCGTGAGCTTTATGTGGATACGGAAACCATGGATGAGATTTTTGAACCGATACGTTCCGGGAAGCTTAGAAAGTTTACTTACGGACTTGGATTTTGTTTTACTGTAATTCCAATAGTAGGATTGATTATGATGTACTTTGAGAGATAAAAGAAAGGAGCTTTTTATGGAACAGATGCCTACACGCTTAGAGCGGACCACAATTTACGAGAGTGACCATGTTTGTTTATACACCGATAAAGTTCGCCTTCCCAGCGGCTATATTATCGAAAAGTATCATCAGATTCACTATCCGAAGGAAGCGGTTGCGGTGGTGATTTTTAACGAGAAAGATGACATTTTGTTTATCCATAACCGCAGGTACACGGTAGGACATTTGGAATGGGAAATCCCTGCCGGGAAAATTGAGCCGGGTGAGGATGTCGAGGCGGCAGCAGAGCGGGAAGCGAAGGAAGAGACCGGCTGTGAGTTGAGGGACTTAAAGTTCTTGTGCAGTCAGAATCCGTGCAACGGCATGTCGGATGCCCTTGTTCATGTGTTTGCAGCGCGAGTTTCTGCGGAAAATCAGATACTGGATACGGACGAAATCAGTAGTAAGCGATGGTTTACAAAAGAGGAGTATCTGGAATTGATGCGGACAAACGGAACGAAGGACGGAGTGTCGATTTTGGCGGTGCTGTATGCGTTGCAGTTTTATGAATAGGTGGTTAACTTAGGAGGTCTTATGGAAGCACGGGCATTACTGGATGCATTAAATGTAGCGGAACGATTAAAAGATACGACCCGTCACTGTTATACAAAGCAAGGAAGGCATGAAAGTGTTGCTGAACATAGTTGGATGATGACGTTAATGGCGTTTTTTATGCGGGATGAATTCTCGGAAGTGGACATGGACAAGGTGATTCGAATGTGCATTATCCATGATTTGGGAGAGGCCTTTACCGGGGATATTCCGGCCTTTGATAAGACAGGTGAAAATGAAAAGGCAGAAGAGGAATTGCTTTACGGTTGGGTAAGGACACTTCCTGCAAACTATGCAGACGAAATGCTTGCATTGTATGAAGAAATGGCGAAAAGAGAAACTGTTGAAGCCAAGGTGTATAAGGCGATTGACGGCTTGGAAGCGGTGATTCAACACAATATTTCCGATTTGTCAACCTGGATATCGAGAGAATATGAGTTGAATAAAACATACGCTGATGATAAGGTGGCTTTTTCTGAATATCTGAAAGAATTACGGGAAGAAATACGGAAAGATACCTTGAAAAAGATTGGAGAATAATATGGACAAAACCTCAGCAAGAGAGTTATTGGTAAGAGTACTGGACGATATGGAAGCTAAGGCACTGGAGATGAAGATACAGGGTGTAGGTGTAGCCTGTTTTCTAGATAAGAGCAGTGCGGCTGACTGGATTGGGGAGATGAAGGTGGTAGAGACTCCGTATAATTTGAAGGAAGGTTGGAATTTGGTGGCAATCGCCTGGTCCAAGGCGGGAGAAGTGATTGCATCCTGCGCAAACAGCGGAAATCCGGAAAGAAAAAAGATTATGGGAGAGCTGGGATTTGTTGGCGGAGCTTACGCAGAATACGACGGATGTAAGCTTGCTTTTGCTTTTAGCGGAGCAACTTCGGAAGAGGATTTGGAAGTGGCGGAGTACGGAATTGCCAAGTTTAAGGAATATGCAAGGGCCTGTCAGGAATAATTTGCGGAGGGTTTTATGAACATCAAAATCACAATGAAGCAATTGGGAAAGAAACGGGACAAGATTTCTGAGGTTGATTTTAAGCTGGAATGCCGTCCGACAACAGTAGAAGAGCTAATCAAAGAAGCGGTACATACCTGTGTTACGGCATATAACGAAAGGGTGCGGAACAAGGAGAGTGTCAGCCCGCTGACCGGAGAACAGATAGAGGATATGAGTGAAATCGGTAAGATTGCCTTCGGGATTAATTACGGCGGAAAAGAGGCGGACGAGGTTACGGCGGTAACAGTGGCCTTGCAGGCCTTTGAGGACGGTTTGGTTCGGATTTTTCATAAGGAAGAGGAACTTTCGGAGCTTTCTCAAGCGATAGAAGTACAGGAGAATGATTTGTTCACGTTTCTGCGGCTGACCATGTTAGCGGGAAGCTTGTTTTAGGAGGTAGTATGGGGGATTTAAAAACAGAAGAACTGGCGAAGCTGTATGAGGAAGAATTAAAAGAGAAGGAATTGAAATTTCGTGGGACCTTGGGGCATGACCGCAGGGAATTTTTGGCGCGTCTGGGAAGAGATGGCAGCCGCGTGGAGGCAACCGCAGTTTACGGTGCGTTTTTGGAAGGATTTCGAAACGGAACTTGGACGAAGCCGTCTCAGTTTATAGACGAAACTCTGGACTGGATCTTTAACGGTTACATTTTCAGACGCCATAAGGCGGCCTTGTGCTATGCGGTGGACCGTTCCATAGATTGGGCCTATTCCACCTCCTATTACAGACGTTCCTTTCGTAGTCCGGTATATGATTTAAACCGGATTTTGGACATTATTTACGAATTTCACCGGAAGATGACCATTGATAAGGATGTGGAGGATATTCTTCGACTGCGGCTCACGGAGAAGGAACGGGCGTATTTTGAAAAGAATCTGAAGTGGTATTCTCTCGGGTGTAGCGATATGGCGGTGGCTTACGAGCTGGAACGAAACAATCAGGGTGTGGCGGACTCGGTTCGTGATATGGTAAACGGAGAAGGGGAGCTTCCGTTGCAGCGGTTTGTGTTAAACGGAATCGTAAAGAGCGGAAACCGGGAAATGCATGAGTTACTGGGAAAGCTTTTGCTGGCGGCAAGACTGCAGGAAGGCCTGCGGCAAAGTATTTGCGAGTGTATGGATATCGGAACCGTTGACGCGTTCCGGACAATCCTTGCGGTAATTTCGGAAAATGATTTGATTCGTTTTTCCTCGGTAAAACGTGCGGTAGGTGTATGGCTGGGTTTAATCGGAGCGGATATAAAGACCTTGGAGCGAATCAGTAATAAGAGCGTTGAATTGATTTTGGAATGTATCGATAACCGGGAAAAGGCGGAGGAGTATCTGAAAAGCGAGGACTGCATGAAAATTTACATCGGTCTGTGGTCCATGGCGGTATATGATGCGGATGGGGCTACGGAACGGGTAGTGAAGCTGTCAAAGGAAGGAACCCGTCACCAGATTCTGACGGCGGGCTATTTTTGTGCGAATCTGGATAATCAGAGACTGGCCCATTATCTGGCCAAAACGGTCATAAACGAGCATAAGGACGAACAGGATATTCTGGCGGTTTATATGCCGTATTTTATGAATCGGTACCGGAATGTAGGGAAGGAACAGATACAAAATGCAACGTCTCTTGCAAATTTGCTGTATGATACAGAGGAAGAGATGGCGCATAATTTCGAGACGATGCGCTATATTTACGGCAATATCGAAGGAAAGTCGGCGGAGTTTTCACCGTGCATTTTTCCTTGGTATTCCGCGTCGTTATCAAAGAGCAGGATTATCGAAAATATGTGTTATCTTGCCTTTTATTTGCAGGATGTAAGGAAAAAGGATTTTCTCTGCGGACTGTTAAAGGAGTGCGAAGCGGGAAGTCGTGCAAACTGTGTGGGGATGGTGTTACATTCACCGGAGACGCAGATCCAGAAGGAGACCTTGATTTCCATGCTTTCCGATAAGGAGTCATGGACAAGACAAAGAGCGGCAAAAATTGCGGCAAGAATTGAACTGAATGATGCGGATTACCGCCAAATGGAAGCATTACTTCGTTACAAGGCGGAAGATATGCGGGCTACGATTATCGACCTTTTGTATAAGCAGAAAAACGATGCTTTGCTGGGAACGGTGGAACGTTTATTATCCGACGGGAAGGAAGAAAAGCGGACCGCAGGTCTTGATATTGTAAGAAGGTTGGCGAAGGATGAGATGCGGCGGTCTGCGTTTTACAAAGCGGCGGAGCTGGTTAAAAGGATGGAGCAGACGAGCCAAAAGGAACAGGTATTGATGGAAGGCATCCTGGGAAGCGAAGGAGAATCGGTGAAAAAAGAGCCGTTGTATACGGAACGGGACCGTTATGTGCCGAAACTGGCCGACTGTGAGCTTTTCAAAAAAGCGGCGGATACCTTTACGGAGTTCTTTCCGGAGTCGAAGCTTACAAAGCAGTTGTACGGAAGAAGCGAAAAGAGTGGCCTGTTACAGTCCATAAAGGAAAAGTTTAAGAAAAAAGAACCGGCAGCACAGACGTCTGCCCTTGCAAAGGCGGATTGCGACAGTCTGCACCGGTTATTTACAGAGCACGGAAACGATGAATTCCGGGGCTACGGCGGAGAGGTGTATACCTTCAGCGGCTCCGACCGATGTTTTACGGAGATTTCGGAGGGGCAGAAGCGGGAGGTACCGGGTCTTTCCATTTGGAAGGGATGGTATGAAACAAAGCTTCGTGAGCCGGAGCGTTTGGTGCGGATGTATGTGCTTTTGCGGGCTCGTGGCAGAGGAACGGATTTTGACGAGAAGGTAAGGCCGTATATCCTTGAATTGTTCGGTGAGGGTTATGATGAATTGCAGACCTACTCTTTCAAGATGCAGTTACATAACATCGTGGTCAGGCTGATAGCGGAATATGTAGAGAAAGAGCGGTTGTATCTTCTTTCGATAGCACTGGGCCGGTGGTATGTGAAATGTCTTCCGCAGGATAAGGTGATACTTCCTGCGGTGCCGCCGCTTCATATGCAGACTTATTGTCGGGAAAGAGAGGCACATTTTATTTCCCATAACCAGCTTTGTAAATGGTTCGGAGAGCTTGTTTGCAGAAACGATGCGTACTTAGAGACGGTGTTTCCGCTTACGGTTTCTGTGGCAGAGAAGACCTTCCTGCGGGATATACAAAGAGAGGAATCGGAGCGGGTATATTACAGAAGTCCGGAACAAAGGCGGGTGATATGTCCGAGAGAGTACGAGCTTTCCGACGGTGTTTTTGCGGAACCGGGCATAGTTCCGTATCTGTTGGCGGCCAGCCGCGGTATTATTACAAAGCGAGCAATGTACGAGTTTTTCTTCCGGGAGGAGAATTTCGGGGAAGCGCTTGAGGCAGTAACGCTGATCGCGTCCGGATTCAGAGAGCAGGGAAAACAGGTGGCGAAGCGAAGCGGTTACGGAAGCTGGCGGGATCACCGGAGAAGTCATTTGATGGAGCCGTTTTTAGAGGATGCAAAGGCGCAGTGTTTTGTAGACGAGGTGTATGAAGAGTTGCTTCTTGAGGTGCTTTCCGTAGAACTGAAAAGAGGCGACAGTGAAACCGAGTATTCCAAGGTAATCGGAAGAATCCGGAGAATCTACGGTGTAGAGAATCTGGTGGCCATTCTGACTGCGATGGGAGAAGATACGTTGGAGCGTTCCTCGTATTCTTCCCCGGACAGCAAAAAGGGCTGCATGAGTCATTTGCTGGGAGTATGTATGCCGGGTGAGAAAGATACAGTGAAATCTCTACGGCAGGCACTTTCGGGGAAGGAGATTACCGAAAAGCGGTTAATTGAAGCGGCCTTGTACTCACCGGAATGGATTCCGATGGTCGGAGAATATCTTGGCTATGAGGGATTTTTGTCGGCCTGCTATTATTTCATGGCGCATATGAACGAGCGTTTTGATGATAAACGCAAGGCGATGATAGCGAGGTTTACGCCTCTTTCCGAAGAGGAGTTAAACGACGGAGCCTTTGATATTCATTGGTTTAAGGAAGCTTATGAAACCTTGGGCAAGAAACGTTTCGAGATGATTTACGATGCCGCAAAATACATTTCCGACGGTACAAAGCATTCCCGTGCCAGAAAGTATGCGGATGCGGTACTGGGAAAGACAGACCGGGCGGATGCGGAGCAGAAAATCTCCGACAAGAGAAATAAGGATTTGTTAATGGCATACAGTTTAATTCCGCTGGCAGGCGAAGAGGATGTGATCCGAAGCTATTTGTTTTTGCAGCGGTTTTTAAAGGAAAGCAAGAAATTCGGTGCTCAAAGAATTGCAAGCGAGAAAAAGGCAGTGGAGATTGCCATGAGTAATCTTGCCATGAATGCCGGTTATTCGGATGTGATGCGCCTGACCCTTCGGATGGAAACGAAGCTGCTTGATGATATGAAGGAGCTGTTCGAGGAAGCAGAGGTAGAGGATGTAACGGTACGGTTAAACGTGGATGAGAGCGGAAAGGCCGAGCTTGTCTGCACAAAAGCCGGCAAGGAGTTAAAGTCTGTACCGGCAAAGCTTAAGAAGCATGAGTATATTCTTCGCCTGAACGAAAGCAGGAAAAAGCTGACGGAGCAGTATAAGCGGACCAGGCTTATGTTGGAGCAGGCCATGGAGGATGAAACGGAATTTACCGTAGAGGAAATTATGACCTTGCATCTAAATCCGGTGGCAAAGGCCTTGGTAAAGAATCTGGTATTTATGTGTGACGGCAATGTAGGCTTTCTTTGGGAGAATATACTTACGGATTATGCGGGAGTTGAACATAGTTTGAACTCTGAGGATAAGGTGAAAGTGGCCCATCCGGTGCACTTATATCGGGACGGACACTGGCCGGAGTATCAGAAGGTGTTGTTTGAAAAGAAAATGATACAGCCCTTTAAGCAGGTGTTCCGTGAGCTTTATGTAAAAACGGAAGAGGAAACGGAACTGAATTATTCAAGAAGATATTCCGGAAATCAGATTCAGACGCAGAAAACGGTGGCTTGCTTAAAGGGACGCCGTTGGGTAGCGGATGTGGAGGACGGGTTACAAAAGATTTATTACAAAGAGAATATCGCAGCCCGGATTTTTGCTTTGGCGGACTGGTTTTCACCGTCGGATATTGAGGCTCCGACGCTGGAATGTGTGGAGTTTTATGACAGAAGCACATGGCAGTCCTTGAAAATCAAAGACATTCCGGAGGTGATTTTCTCGGAGGTTATGCGGGATGTGGATCTGGCGGTCAGTGTGGCTCATGCCGGAGGCGTAGACCCGGAAACCAGTCATTCTACCGTGGAAATGCGGGCGGCGTTGCTTACCTGTATTTTGCCTCTGCTTAAGCTTACGAATGTTACCGTTCAAAACAACCATGCTGTTGCGGAGGGCGTTTACGGGACTTACAATATCAATCTCGGTAGCGGTGTCATTCACAAGCAGGGCGGAGCGATGATAACGGTGCTTCCGGTGCACTCACAGCACAGAGGAAAAATCTTCCTTCCGTTTGCGGACGAGGACCCGAAGACAGCGGAGATTTTGACAAAGGTTATTTTCTTTGCCCAGGATAAGAAGATAAAGGATGTCAGTATACTGGAACAAATCAGATAACAGGAGAGAACAATGGAAAAGGACGATATTATTATCAGAGAAGCGGTGATCCATATTTTGGATTCTATGGTGGGAATGCCGGTGCTTTCGGATTCCCTGCTGGAAATGGGGCCGGACTTGTGCGATTTTTTACGGAATCATATTTATAAGCTGTTGTCCGGGGACGACTTGAAGAACTGTGTGTTTGATACGGAATCATCCGAGGTGTATGCGGCCCTGCGGGACTTTAGGGAAGAGAACCTGATTCCGGTGAGCAAGCAGTTAGCGGGAAAGCTTTATGAGATTATGAATTCCAACATCGATATTCCGGCGGGAGATGTGTTTTTTGTAACCTTCCAGGTGGAGTCGAGGCAGCATCTTGCCATCCTTAAGATGAACTATAAGGAAGTGTATGTGCACTATACATCCCTCGGAGAGCAGGACGAAAACATCAATGAAGTCATGAAGCAGACGGCGGCGTTGCCGCTTGCCGGAGGAAAGCTTTCCGAGGCGGTACTGATTGACCTTGAGGGGGATGCGGTACGTCTGGTGGAGAAGAAGTTCCCGGTGAACGGGGAGAAGGTCAACTATCTGTCGGAGCTGTTTTTACACTGTCATGCCAGAATGTCCCAGAAGACGAAGCTGGATCTTGTCACCAAGGCGGTGGAGCAGATTAACAAAAAGTATTACGATGACGATTTCGAGCAGAAGATGAAGACAAAGAGTGTGCTTCATGAGGAATGTGCCAAGACGGAAGGTCCGATTCGGGTAGAGGAAATCGTGGAGAAGGTCTTTAAAGAAGCGGCGCCGGAAATTAAAGAGGAGTTTGTAGAAAAGCTGGAAAAGTATAAGCTTCCGAAGGAAGAAATCACGGTAAAGAGTGAGAAAACCACAAAGAAGTTTGAAAAGCAGTTTTTAACCACCGATTCCGGTATCGAAATCAATATTCCGATGGAAGAGTATAACAATAAACAGCATGTAGAGTTTATTAC
>JAFTPY010000278.1 GCA_017463035.1 Lachnospiraceae bacterium | reverse complement strand
GAGGTGTCTTGTATCCTCAGGGGTATTTTCAGGCTCACGTCCAAGTAACAACTCCTTGTCAAAATACTTTAACATCTCACTCTCACTCAGCAGATACACTCTATCCTTCGTATCCGGACCGGAGTCCGTGCCGCGAAGAGAATTCGGAAGATTCTCAACCTTGGATAGCAGAATGCCGTTCTGCTCCGTAGTATCGAAGGCTGCGTTATAAAACACGCCGTTCAACCACTGACGAAGTTCACAGTCTTCCCATCTGACAGGATAATCGTACTCCTTTCCCTTATCAACCGCAGCCAATTCCTCCTCGATATCATATCGGGAATCATACGGCTGTGCATCCAACACATACTTGGAAAGCAAGAATGCTTTTCCGTCCTTTACCTCCAGCACCAGCCATTCAATCGGTTCCTTACCGTTACCGAGATTCGCATCCTGTTCATAGCTGCCGAAGGTCACATAATCTCCCGCTGCAATTCCGTTCACCACTTCCGAAGTCGGAGTAGGCTTTGGAGTCGGTGTAGCAGTCGGAACCGGTGTATTGGTCGGAATCGGCGTTGCAGTAGGCTCCGGAGTACAAGTCGGTGTCGGTTCCGGCGTAGCGGTAGGCTCTACCGTCGCCGTAGGCTCTACCGTTGCCGTAGGCTCCGGGATAGGTGTTGCCGTTGGCTCTGCCGTTGCAGCCGGTGTCTCAGTTGGTACTACCTCTACAGTTGGAGTTGCCTCCTCCGTAATCACCGGTACCTCTGTCGGTTCTACCTCCGGCACATCCGTAGGAGCTACGGTCATTGTCGGTGCAACGGTCGGCACTACCTCTTCGGTCGGAGCCACCGTTGCCGTCGGAGTCCCCGTGCTCACAGGAACATTCGGAGACACATTACAGCCTCCGCATCCTCCGCAACCGGCAAGGCTTGTTAACAACATACCTACAACGGCGAATGCCGTCCACCTTTTTAACCTTTTATCTCTCAGTTTCTTCATATTTTTCGCCTCTTTACTTTATTTCCAAATCTTCCGCAGCAATTCCAAGGGACTGCATCCGGGCCCGTAATACCTTTACATTCGTCTCATCCTCCATCCGTTCACTTCCTTTTCATACAGGCTTTTGCTTATATTATAAAAGGAAAACTAATAAATGTAAAGTTCTTTCTCATTCCCCACGAATTCCTCCGTTTTCCATTCCTTCTTTTAATTTTCAATGTTCAACTCCCATTCATCTCATGCACTCCTCGCAGGGCGTCGCTCCGGCCTCTGCGCTTTCTTTCTGTGTGGAATAACACGCGATAACCTTCCCTTCCTTATACTCCTCACAAAAAGGTAAATGACAACGGTTATCCTCTGTCACATAATAAGCCGTCTGTTGATAATCAGAGGCCGCATATACAAATCCGTTCCCACCATCTGATATTCCGGAATGCACCGGCGCATAAATTGCAAACACGCAGGGTGGTGAAATCTCCTGTTCCCAAACTCCCTTTCCTGCCTGTCCTATCCGATATTTGCGGGATGATGTATAACTTGTATCATGATACCCTGTCAAAAGTTCCTCCGTCTCTTCAAAAAAACGCGAGGGAACTTTTCCCTGTTCATACGGCACCATTTCAGACCATCCGTATCCTTTTCCTTTCTCAAAGCAATACCGATAATAACCGTCCCCGGAAAAAACAACCAAACAAGGCACACGCATTTTCAAATTTTCTTGCGATGTCCGATCTGTAGTTCCATACCATAACACCTCCAGCGTCTGAAAGAAAACATCCGCCGCCTGCACCAAATCCGCTTTCGTAACATTTCGTTCACCTCTGGCAAACACTACATCAACCGCCGCATCCACTGCTGCCACCAGACAATCATATTCCGTCTTCCGCTTACTTTCCTCCTGCATTTTTAATCTCAAAGAAATATCCGCCGTCATAAAGAAGCCGACACAAACCAATGCAAAAAACAACGCATAATGATATAGCTTCATTCTGCCTTTCCCTCACTTCTGACAACATCATAATATGCCGTCGGAAAATCATTTACATAAAATATCACCCGCAACCTATCACCTTGGTGTAATCCCACCTTGCCTTCTGTCCTTATCCGTTGTAATAAAGCATCTTTCTCTTCGATATAGTACTGTTCCGCAACACTTCCGGGCTCCGCTCCCGGCTTCCATAGCATATATTCCCGACGCAGTCCGAAGGTATCACAACCAAATCGTTCCAAAGTATCTTCCAGTTCCTTCCACACCGGCAATGTAATTTCGCCTGATGTACTGACCCTTTTCAAAAAATTCTCACAAGCTGCCCCTGCGGACACCGAACATAACACCCGACTGCTCCCCTCATAAAACAATAAGGGAAATAAAAACATAATTGCAATTGCAACCAGCATATCCAGACACTTTTCCAAGGCATTCACTGTACCCGTCCTCCTGCCACTATAATTCCGCAATCCCCCACAAAAAAACTATCTCCTGCCTTACTCTCTTCCTGCGAAACAAGCATTCTCACATAGCTCCCCTCTCTCAGTTCCCTATCTCCCGTAAGTTCCGTTCTTTCATACAGATAAAATCCTCCTTTTTCATCCTCATAACGTTTTCTTTCATATACGGTCAATTCCGCCCGATAACCGCCTATTTGCTCCAATACTTTTTGAAAAGCCTCCCATTCACTCAATGAGATTTTTTTATCCCATAGAAACTTTTCCGCAAATCCATGACTCATACTTCGTATGGTCTCATGCCGCTGCCACCGGACAGACGTCGTTTTGGAAAAGAGTACTAAAAAAACCACACCGATTATACCAACACAGAGCGCTATGGTTCTCCCGAATGCTTCCATTCCTATCCCTCACTTTGTTCCACCATAATCAACTGTTCCGAAGACCTGCCTGTCATTCGTACCTGCTGTAAAAATGTACTATGTAACCAAAACATCATTGCAATCGCCATACAAAACAACACACCTGCTACCGTATGTTCCAACCCATGCTCTATACTCTCGGACATTTCTTTCTCCCTTCCCTCTACTGCTGTTCAAAACCGATTTGTACAATCACTCCGTTCTCATCCTTTATGATACTCCCCAGAAAGACCGCACGGGAATTAATATATCCGTCACTTCCCTTATCGTCCGACGGTAACTCCTTTGTCTCCTTCGTAAGTTTCTTGCTTTCCTTATCAAAGGTTTCGTATACATATCCCTTTTCCGCACCGTCTCCGGTAACTACCCATATTTGCACATACTCCTTTGATGTAATGCAATTCTCAATCAACCGTCGCACTTCCGCTCCGGAAACCAGTAAACCGTCGTACATGGATTTCCCCAGATCCTGATATTCACTCATCGTAGTATTGAATTGAGCAAATGCACTGCTGGCCTGTGCTTTTCCTTCCCGTGTATTCTGAAATGCCAGTCCCGCAACAATACAAGTAATAATAATTCCGGCCGCAATCAATAATGCCTTTAATCCGTTGTTCATCTTTTATCCTCCGTTTTTCTTAAATAAAATTTCTACAATAACATCATTTTTGTTTCGTTTCACTTCTCCCGTATACTCGGCCGCAGGCGTAATGTAATACATATTTCCTATCTCCCCGGCTCTTTTGATATCCTCTGCTTCTGCGTAAATCCGACATTCTCCGTTTTCTTCCACTACAACGGAAACATCGGACTCTTCCACAGTAAAAGCATATTTCATCAAATTCACCACATCGGTTCCGTACACAGTCACTCCGTCGTACTTTGTATAGTCCTGTTCCTCAACCGCCACACGATAAGAATGCAGTTCCTTTACCACGTAATTTCCTATCTGCTTTGCTTCTCTTGCCATAGAAAATCCCAGACCCACAATAATACATGTAATAATAGTAGACGCAGCTATCAACAATGCCTTTAATCCATGACTCATATTCCCTCCTTGCTTATCATAAATATCTGATTTGCTCCATCTCCCGGAAAATATCCCCCATCTGCTTCATACTGATTCCCAAGAACGGAAGAATTAAATAGGCAAATAAAAGAAATACCATCGGCAAGAACGTCAAAATCTGGGCATTAGCCGCCCTTTTCTTCTGTTCCTCTTCCCGATCCAGACGTATCTGTTCCCTAAAAAAGGAACGATCTGCGGCAAGTTCTTCAAAAGCCGCCTTTATTCCGATACGTTCACTTGCAAGCAGTCTGGCAGCCAGTTCCCGAAAGGACGGATGCTCCGCGGTTTCCATCATTTGCTCCAGGGCCTCCACATCCTCCGCTGCATATTCGTCCGCGCAGCGTAATAATCTCTTTTGAAACAATTCCCCGCAAGTTCCCAATACATCCAATACTCCCATAATTGTAACATTCGGCACATCCGCCAGTAACAGCACCATAGACTGTAACCCCAGTACTTCTCCGCTCATTCCGATTCTCCTGAGATAGGCCAGATATTTATAAAATCCGATTCCCATACCAAAACCTCCCACGAATCCCCCTAAGAAAATCATTGTTTTAAGCAAAAGCGACGCAGCATGAAAAGCCAACACCGAAAAAAGCGCCGAAACAACTCCGAACATACCGCACACCGTCCAATATTGCATGCCGTTTCCCTCAATTCCCGCATCGGAAAGTCTCTGTGCCCCTCTTTGTTCAAGCATCCCTCCACAAAATAAAGCGGACCAACGATGATACTTCTCCCTCTCAAATATACGTTTCAATATTTCCGGTCTCCGATACGGTCTTTTATCCGTCTGTCGAACAAGCCACAGCAAAAAATAACACCCTGCCGTTAACAGTACAAAAACTGCCACAATTGCTCTACCTGCTCTTCCTTCGTAGAACGCCTCCAATTCTTCCATGGTAACACTGCCGAACCATCTGATAAACGGTAGAAAAACCATCGGTAACACCGTCACCACACCCATTCCCGCAAACAAATACATCGCCTGCATTCTCTGATAACTCTCATTTTGAACATCTCTGCGGAGTTCTGTCATATTCCTGACAAATACCGACTCTGTCCCGCTTTTTCCGCTTCCGTATTGTACCGCACTCCGGCATTGTACCAGAAACAGTCGCAGAAACTTCCCGTTTCCGGATAACTGTTCCTCAGGCATCACAGTCCCCATATCATCCTCTTCCAATACAAAGCATATCTCTTCCAACTTTTTCCGAAGATTTCCGGGCATTCGTTCCGCAGCCCGAAAAATAGACTCTGTAACATTTTTACAGAAATAGAATTGATCCTTTAGATCTGACAGAAACTCCGCACAATGTTGCAACTCCCTGTATTCCTTCGCCCTTTGGCGATATCCCATATACTCTATTGCTAATACTGCGGTAAAACACAGTATCGGTATTACATAATCTATTATCGTTTTACACCCCCGTAAAAAATGCAGATACTTTTTCTCCGGCACCGCCTTCCATGTGTTCCGCCATGCGACATAATAACGTTTTTGTAGGAACTCCCGTCATCTCATACCTTCCGCCCGAGTAACGATAAAGAACTCTCCCCGTGCCTCCCTCCTCCGGAACAATTTCCGAAATCTGCTTTATATAACGTTTTCCGTTTATATCCTTCTCACATAAAACATGAATATCGAAGGCTTCCGCCACCTGCTCCTGTGCCATGCGCTCATCGGAATAAGTCCCGGTCCGAAGCAACGCATTCCGAAAATACCCCAACAGCTTCTCCGTCGTCATTGCATGATGGGTAAACAATTGCTGTTCCGATACCTGACTCAACTCAATCATCAGCGCAGCCGTCTGAATATTCCCGATTTCTCCCATCATCAGGCAATTTCCGTCCGTTTTGCGAAACGCATCTAAGCCTTCCGTAGAATTCACACTTTCTGTTTCCCTGAATGTTAAAATGTTCCTTCGCGGAAACTCCTTACGCATCCACAATTCAAATACCGATTCTTCAATTCGCAAATTGTACTTTGGACTGATATACCGCACCATTGCCTTCATCAGCGTAGTTTTCCCGCTTCCCTGCGCACCGGTAATCGCAATATGCAATCCGCCTCTTACAAAATACTTTATAGCGGTAATAACACTTTCTGCTCCCTCCCCTACAACCAACTCCTCTACCTTTTTTTCTTCCACCGAATCAAACTTCCGTACAAAAAAAGCCCAAGACTCCGAAAATGGCGGCCTGCATGCAAATACACGGCTCCCGTCCTTCATATCGTTAACCATATACGGTCTGTAATAGGAAAGCTCCCCCGGTGCTTCGAACCGAAGTAATGCCTTCGTTACTCTGCGTAACTCCTGTTCGTTCCCGAAGCTCATAAAAGACAAGCGTATCGTGACACCGTTTAACATTACAAATATGCTGTCGTGAGCATAGTTCCCCGGGGACGGTTCCGCAAGCATTCCTTTATACTGAAAAACATGCTCCGGTATTCCGGCTGCTCCTCCCGATATTCCCTCCAAGTTACAATCACGAAGCCTATCTACCACCCCGTGCCCAAACCCTTCATACACCTCATCACACAGAATTTCCATGATCTCGCTGGTACTTAACCGGATATGTTCTGCTTCGTAAATGCGGGAAATATCCTCCTCCGTAATTTCAAAATATACTCCGTCCTCCCGTCTTACCTCTCCCGGCAATCCGTGAAACTCACACAGTTTTCGAAATCCCTCCTTTCAGTACTGCTTCATATAACGCTATAGTAAAACTCGAAATTTCTGCATACCGCTCATTTTCTCCGGAGTATGCAACGGGAAAAGACATTCTCTTTCCCTCACCGTCAGCATAAGCTTCTCCAACTCCCGCATGATATGATGCTTTACATACTCCTTTTCTCCGTCGTCACCGTAAACACATGTGCGTAACGAATTCCTTAATTGCTGTACTCTAAAGCGATATTTTCGACGTTCCGAAATCGGTATACCGATTGGAACATCACTTTCCAAATAAACTCTGATTGTCTGTTTTATGTACTCTCTGATTTGTCTGATTGTTTCAAATTCCGGCCGACTATCCTTTCTGTTTTTTCTTATTCGCATTCGTTTGTGCCACACCTCTCCTTCCAGCTTTCGTAGGTCTTCTCCACAGCACAAAAAAATGCAGTAATCTCCTTCATATCCTTTTGTCCCGCTTCCCTCATCCGAAACGCTTCCGCCTCTCCCTCACAGCATGCTGCCAGAAATCCGGAACAATACGGGATGTACCCGCATCGCCCTCTCAACATCGGATAAAGAAGCTCCAGATTGTGAACGGACAAAATATTCCGTTGTTCATATGCCCCCACCAAATAAAATACATTCTTCAATCGTTGCATTTCCATCAGCTTTCCCGTTTCCGCAGGACTCTGTGGCAAATTAAGAATCACACAATCCGCCTCGGAAAGAATTCTGTCCGCAAGCAACGAGTCTCCGGCCGGCAGCTCGATCCAAACATGTCGGAATACCTCATTCGCATTATTCAAAATCCGACTTATAAGGTCTGCCGTATACTCTTCGTCATACACATAAAACTCCTTCCGTCCCGGAGGAAGCACATGCAACTTTCCGTCCGCGAATGTATATGCGGCATTGATTACCTGTTCTTTCGAAAACCGTTCACATCGCAGAAGATTTGCCAGAAATTCCACTCCGAATTCCTTTTCTTTCATCATTCTTCTCCGATGACTTCCCGAAAGCAAAAAATGTTCCGGTCCGCTCCCCTCCGGATCCGCATGGATTATCAGCTGTTCACCCTCCCCCTCTGTAATTGCCTGCAGCGCCAGAAGCAGAAGGTTTGCACTCTTCCTTCCTGCAAAAGCAGTCGGACTCCACATCACGATTTTCATCGGTATCGCCTCCTTTCCGAACGTTTCATCCTTCTCCTGATATCTTTTTCGGAACAGTCCGTACAAAACATTCCGGCAATACAGTAAATCATATCCTGCATCTCCGGAGATGCCCTGCTTACGTTATACTCATGTGAAGTCTCACACACATACCGGTTTCTTACATCCCGAAAATTCGGAGGCAGAAAAAACTCCTTTCTATCCGGAAAAGCTCCCAAAAGCTGTCGTACCTCCGGTTCCTTTTTACAAATGTCCTCGAAAGCATCCCGTATTATGCATACTCTTGTCCGTTCCCGAGAAAATCCACATTCCTCCAATTGCCTGATATGATGCAGCAGCATGTCGGTTATTACAACCCAATCCGTACAATACTTTGTTGCCTTTTCATCCGCATCCATTCCGAAATCAATCAACTCGAATGCATATCTGTCCGTTACTTTCCCCGGTTGTAACTCCGTAAAATACACTCCGTCGTATTCCGCTTCCTCCGTTTCAAGACTTATAGTATCCGGTATCGGAACCGAAGCCCGCAATATGTGACGTTTATTACAATCCCTGACTAATACTTTTTTCTCCATACAACCCCAAATTTTTGCCAGCATCAAAATGATATCATGACTGTAACAGCCTACAAAACCGATTCTTTTTCCCAAAACAACCTCCTTACAGCACCCCATCTTTTTGTCTTCTTATATGTTCTGACAATCGCGCCTCCAGTGCCTTGCGCAATTCTAAGCCCTTTTCCGAAAAAGCTTCATAATTTCCATCCAGTTCCCGTAATTGCAACATTACCTGTTCCGACGGCAAAAACATGCTCAAGGCTTCTTCTTCCTCCCATTCATTCGGAATTCCTACCAGATAAAGCTCCGCACCTTTATACTTTTCCGTATCGAACTCGGCTCCGCTTATCATCAGCTGCTCCGCTTCACTTAGGATGAAACAACATCCTCCTTCCTTTTCCGTCGGCAACAAACGCTTTTTTCTGAGCACACAATAATTTTCCCCGTTTCCGTACCGAATCCTGACATCCACCGCGTCATACGCATCAAAACAATCCGTAAAAAGCACCCCTTGAAAAGTACACTTCCGCTCCGATGCACCATACTTCTCACCGTTGCACACCGAAGTATTCAAGATAACCCCCGCAGGTAAATCAACACCTGCAACCGAACCGATTGCCTCTACTTTTAAGGTATCCGCATCCTGCTCAGACAACACATATCGCTTCTCCACATTTTCTTCCGTAAACAGTTCCCCTGCTCTGACCGGTTTCGTGGTAATATACGCCATTCGTTCCGCCGCAGCCAAAATCAATTCCTTTTCTGCCAATACCTCTTCGTACTTTTTTATCGTAGTCCGCTTTACCGTCCCCCCGCACAAACAAAGCAAAAACATCTGAACCGCAACAATTATAAATCCCCATCGTATTCTTTTTCTGACACTTCTTCGTAGTCCTCGCATATATCTCTCCTTTTCCCTATTACATATTTTCTTAATCGGTTCACGGTCTTTTTGGCACTGTAAATCCAATGGTATGCACTGTTGCGCTTGGAACAATACATATTATCGGTTATGTAAGTTATGGTCGTCCCATCCTTCATAGCCTGTTCAAAACCGGAATTATACGGAATCATTCCTATCCGCTCCTCCGGAATTTCATATTGTCTTGTAAGATAGGACGGCCGGCAGGAGGCCTCCTTCGGAACATTTCCAAAAATAAAAAAACTGTCCTTCAAAAAAGGGGAGGCCGATTGAAAAAAGGCATCGATACTTTCTTTGGAATCCGGAAACAGTACCACCGTAAGCTCCGCTTCTTCCAGTATCTTTTGAGAACACAGCCCGTAGCCGCACGCCGTATCGATAAAAAGATATTCCTCCTGCTTTTTCCTTTTATTCACACCCTTCAAACCGTTTGCCGCAAATAATTCCACTCCGTCTCCCTCCATAGGAACATAGCTTAGACTCTCCTTCAAAAAAAGCGGCTTTCTACCCTTTTCACCATACAGCATACGAAAATACTCAGGTTCGCCGAGAATATAATTGTATGTCCTTTGTGCGGTTCTTTCCTCGTACTCGATTCCTCCGTGCAATCGTTTGACCAATCCGTAATTACATATATGATTCGATGTAACCGTTACCTCTTCTACAAATAATTCAGCCCACAACACACTCATTAATGCCACACCGGAAGTCACTCCGCTTTGGTGTCTGACATTGCTCCAAAATGCAATATTCATACTTCATTACCTATGTGTCTCTAACCGGAACTCTTTCGGGATATCCAAACGAAATCAGATACATTTATCAGACAAGAAAATCATACTATAGCTTTTCGACTTTGTACATATCGGAAAATCTCACAGAAATTTCTCCGATTTTTGTATAGTTTCAACAATGATTTTTTCCGTCGTTTTTCTCTGAAACCCTTGAAAATAAAGGGGTTGTCATACTTTTTTCTTTTAAAACATATATTTTTCCGATGATACTTTAGGGAGCCTTTTATGAACCTTCATACCCTCTCTTCCCGGGATGCGCTTACCGCCATGCAAAGCAAAGAAGACGGCTTATCGGATAAAGAAGCCAAACTGCGCCTTGCAAAATACGGCCGTAACGAGCTGTCCGGTCAAAAGCCCCGTAGTCTGCTGTCCCGCTTTGCGGAGCAGTTCAATGATTTCATGATACTGATTCTTCTGGGGGCAGCCTTTGTTTCCTTCCTTACCTCTTTGCTGGAAGGAAAGGCCGACTTTACGGAGCCTCTCATTATCCTGGTCATCGTCATCGTAAACGCCATCCTTGGCGTTGTCCAGGAGGCAAAGGCGGAGCATTCCCTTGCCATGCTGCAAAAGCTTTCCGCTCCGGAGGCCCAGGTCATCCGTGACGGCAAACGCACCGTCATCCCTGCCGGAGAAGTGGTTCCGGGAGACATTATTGTACTGGAGCCCGGCTCTATGGTCCCGGCAGATGCCAGACTGTTACGGGCCGACGGTCTCAAAACCGACGAATCTTCCCTCACCGGGGAATCGGAACCGGTGAAAAAGAATCCGGACTGCGTCCTAAAGGAAGCCACCGGTGTAGGCGACCGCAGCAATATGGTTTGCTCCGGCTCCGTTGTTATTTCCGGACACGCCACTGCCGTGGTTTCCCATACCGGCATGCATACCCAGGTGGGCAAAATCGCCCATCTGATTCAGCAGGATACCGCACCGGAAACCCCTCTGAAAAAGCATTTGGCCCATACCGGAAAAGTTCTCGGTATCACGGTACTTGCCATCTGCTTTTTGGTATTTCTTTTGGGAACTCTTCAGGGACGTCCTATCTTTACCATGTTTATGACAGCGGTCAGCCTCGGTGTAGCGGCCATTCCGGAGGGTCTTCCTGCCATTGTTACCATTGTTCTTTCCCTGGGTGTGCAGCGTATGGCAAAGAAAAAGGCCATTATCCGCCACCTCCCTGCGGTAGAAACCTTAGGCAGTGCCACCTTTATCTGCTCCGACAAAACCGGTACCCTGACCCAGAACAAAATGACAGTTACGGAACTCCGCAGCGGAAAAGCTACTGTTTCCAAGGATTCTGCCGAAGCACAGCCGGTGTTACTTTGTGCCGCTCTGTGTAACAATGCTTATTTTGACGAAAAGGGCAACGGCAACGGGGAACCCACGGAACTGGCTCTGTTACAGGCCGCAAAGGACGCCGGGGGGTATTCTCCGTCTGTCATCGGCCGCTACAAACGTCTGGCGGAATTTCCCTTTGATTCCGGACGAAAGTGTATGTCTACCGTACACCTTTTTCAAAAAGATGCCGCTGCCCTTTTGCCTGCCATGCCCACCGACACCCATGCTTTTCTTGTCTGCAAGGGTGCTCCCGAAGTAGTTCTGTCGAAATGCGGGACAGTCCTTATGGGAGGCTCTCTGACGCCTCTTACGGCTCCCCTCCGGGAATCGTTTAACGACTACTGCAACAAGAGTGCGGAGCGGGCTTTGCGTGTCCTTGCCGTTGCCTACCGCCCTCTTTCCGATACCGCCTGCCGCAAAATCACGGAACGAGATTCTGATTCCTCCGAAGCGGAGCGTGATCTGATTCTTCTTGGTTTTCTAGGTCTTATGGATCCTCCGCGTCCGGAGGTCAGAGATTGCGTCCGCGTCTGCAAAGAGGCGGGAATTACGCCGGTTATGATTACCGGAGACCACGCTCTTACCGCCCGTGCCATTGCCGCGGATTTGGGCATCTGCTCCCGGAATGACCGGGTGATTACCGGGGGAGAACTGGCCAAAATGAATGAAGCGGAACTTGTGGATGCCGTGGGCACCTGTCGTGTATTCGCCAGAGTAGCACCGGAGCACAAGGTGTCTATTGTACGTGCACTGCAGGCCCGGGGAGAAGTGGTTGCCATGACCGGTGACGGAATCAACGATGCTCCTGCCTTAAAAGCGGCTGACATCGGCTGTGCCATGGGCAAAAGCGGTACCGATGTCGCAAAAGAGGCCGCCGATATGGTGCTGATGGATGATAATTTCTCCACCATTGTGGCGGCAGTCCGGGAAGGACGCAGTATTTACGCCAACATCCGACGTTGTGTTCATTTTCTTCTCTCCTGTAACATCGGTGAAATCATTACTATTTTGTTTGCCCTTTTGCTGGGTATGCCGTCACCGCTTCTGGCCGTGCAGCTCCTTTGGGTAAACCTGATTACCGACTCTCTTCCTGCGGCTGCGCTGGGCGTGGAACCGCCGGAAAAGGATGTCATGAAACACCCTCCGTTCCATACCGGAAAAAGCCTTTTTGCGGGAGGACTGGGCTTTAAAATCGCATTTGAAGGTGCCATGATCGGTGCCATCGCTCTCATGGCCTATGTCATCGGAAACCATTACTTTAACGCAGGCTCTACCATGACCTTTGCGGTACTGAGTCTTTCCCAGCTGGTGCATTCCTTTCATATGCGCAGTGACCGTCCTCTTGCCGATATCGGGTTCTTTTCCAACCCGAAGTTGTTATTCTCCTTTGCACTCTGTGCCTTTTTGCAAATCAGCGTCATCACCTTTCCTTTTGCGGCAAGGATTTTTTCCGTCACACCGCTATCGGTTGCCGCATGGTGCGTCGTAGCAATTCTTTCTCTCCTTCCGCTGCCGATTGTGGAGTTGCAGAAGCGAATGCAAAAAGCCTGATATTTGCCTTGCTTTCCGCTTTTTTTCGTGCTATACTGAAGAAAAAAGGAGGCATGGATTTATGAGTGAAAACGGCTATACTCCTCTGTTACCTTTTGATTCTACGGTAGCCGAGAACTTCGTCATTTATTACCCGGTTCCTTATGTCCGGGACGTTAATCTGATTCCTCCGGAAAAGATTGCCATGGAAAGCGGCAATGTGGTCAAATATTACCGCTATCAGATAACAGAGCCTGTGGCCATCGGCGGCAAATAACACTGCAATAACAAAGGGACTGTAGCCTCCAAAGCACAGTCCCTTATTTTATAGCGAGTTCCGCAAGCGGAACTCTTTTATTATACTTTCTTCTCCCGTCCCGGCGATTGCCTATCTCATTCCCCGCAATTCCGCCTCAATCTGCAACAAGCGGTTATACTTTGCGGTGCGCTCTCCGCGACACGGTGCACCGGTCTTAATATATCCCGTATTCAGTCCTACCGCCAAATCCGCAATGGTGGTATCCTCCGTCTCGCCGCTGCGGTGAGACATAATCGCCTGATATCCGTTTTCCTTCGCAATCCGAACCGCTTCCATGGTTTCCGAAAGAGAACCGATCTGGTTCGGCTTAATCAAAATGGCATTCGCCGCGCCGTTTTTAATTCCGTATTGCAGACGCTTCGGATTTGTCACAAACAAATCGTCACCCACCAAAAGTACACGATTTCCGATGCGTTGAGTTAACATTTTCCATCCGTCCCAATCCTCCTCATCCAGCGGGTCCTCCAGAGAATAAATCGGATACTTTTTTGTCAGCGTATCCCAATGTTCCATCAAGCCTTCCGATGTGAATACCTCATTCTTTTTCGGAAGACGATAGGAAAACTGTCCCTCGCTTTTTCTCTCCTCTTTCCATTCCGAAGCCGCCACATCCAGGGAAATCATAAAATCCTTTCCGGCACCTGCGGTATATCCGGCCCGTTCCACCGCCTGCAAAATCAATTCGATGGCTTCTTCTTCGCTGTTTAAATCAGGCGCAAATCCGCCCTCATCTCCGATTCCGGTGGAAAGGCCCTTTTCCTTTAACAAGGCCTCCAATGCATGATACACCTCACAGCATTGTCTCAGACCCACGCAAAAACGCTCCGCACCTACCGGCAAAATCATAAACTCCTGCACATCCAGATTGTTTCCCGCATGGCGTCCGCCGTTTAAAATGTTCATCATCGGTAGCGGCATCTTCTTTCCGTTAAGGCCACCGATATAGCGGTAGAGCGGCATGTTATGTCCGTCTGCCTCCGCCTTTGCCAATGCTAAAGAAACTGCCAATATAGCATTGGCTCCCAGTCTGCTTTTGTTTTCTGTTCCGTCCAGAATGCGCATTGCTTCATCCATAGACTCCTGGTCACAGGCATTCTTTCCCTTCAGTAATCCGGCAATATCCTCGTTCACGTGGGACACTGCGGTTTTTACACCTTTTCCGCCGTAGCGTCCCTGTTCCCCGTCCCGTAATTCAACCGCCTCATAAGCACCCGTGGACGCACCGGACGGCACCGCTGCGGTTCCGCAACCTCCGTTTTCCAAAATCACGGTAGCTTCTACCGTCGGATATGCACGGGAATCTAAGATTTCCCTTCCCGTAATTCGTTCTATTCTGCTCATATAAAAGCCCTCCTGTCAGTTCCATTGTTCCCTTTTTCTGTAAGCTTTATTCTCCGCCGAACTATTATTGTTCCCCAAAACAATCTTTTCTGAATATTTTTGATTTCCTTGTCAGATACTCCAAAAGATGCTATACTTGTTTATATGTCCTCCAATCTACCGTAGCGTTTTGGAGCAGAAAGGACTTTATTATGAATCAATATTACACGCAATTACTCCCTTATTTAGAGCGTAATCATGCTTATGAGGCAGCCTTAGCCCTGCTTTCCTGGGATACGGAAACGCTGGCTCCGCCTGCCGCTTCGGAAAACACCGCAAAATACGTAGGAATTCTTTCCGAAGAAGCTTACCATATTTTAATTTGTGACGAGGTAGAGTCTCTGTTAAAGAAGCTCTCCTCAAAAAAAGAGCAGGAAACTCTCAGTGTTTCGGAACAGGCTGTCGTTCGACTGCTTCAAAAACAATTCAAGAAGCTGTCCTGCATTCCTCCAAAGGAATACAGAGAATTTTCCGAGCTTTGCGCCACTGCACAAACCGTTTACTGCCGTGCAAAGCAGAACGCGAAATTTGAAGACTTCGCTCCTACCCTGGAAAAATTAGTGGATTACACCAGACGGTTTGCATCATACCGTGCCGAAAAGAACGATAATTTGTATGACCTTTTGCTGGACGAATACGAAGAAGGCTTTACCACGGACATTCTGGATGACTTTTTTGCAAAGCTGCGGGAAGCGATTGTTCCTTTAATGAAGCAGGTTATTGCGAAAAACGATACCATCAAAAAGGACTACAATACACGAAATTATCCGGAAGACATTCAGGAAGGCTTTTGCCGCTTTCTTTCCGGCTATCTCGGGTTCGATTACAACCGCGGTGTCATTGCAGAAAGCGAGCACCCGTTTACCACATCCCTTCACAACCACGATGTGCGTATTACCAACCACTACTACAGCGACAATCTGGAAAGCGCTATGTTTTCCGCCATTCACGAAACGGGACATGCTCTTTATGAAATGGGTGTGGACGACACCCTCTCCGGCACCCCTGCCGGCACGGGCATTTCCATGGGCATGCATGAGTCCCAGTCCCGCTTTTACGAGAACATGATCGGACGCAGCAAGGAGTTCTGGGAGCCCTTATTCCCGAAATTAAAGGCTACCTACCCGGAAGAATTGGCTGATGTTTCCTTAGAGAATTTCATTGCAGGCATCAATAAGGCCGAGCCGGGACCGATTCGCACCGAAGCCGATGAGCTTACCTATCCTTTGCATATTATGATTCGTTATGAGCTGGAAAAGGATTTGATTGCGGGAAATTGTACCGTTTCCGATTTGCCTGAGCTTTGGAACAAGAAATACAAAGACTATCTCGGTATTACGCCGAAGAATGCTTCCGAGGGTGTTTTACAGGATATTCACTGGTCCGGTGCCAGCTTCGGATATTTTCCTTCCTATGCCTTAGGCTCTGCCATTGCGGCACAGCTTTATCACTATATGGCGCAGCAAATACCGGTTACGGATTATCTAAAAGAAGGAAATATGGTACCGATTCGGGAGTTTTTGCGGGATCACATCCACAAATACGGTGCGGTTTACCCGACCAACGAACTGCTTAAGAAGGTTACCGGAGAAGAATTCAATCCGGACTATTATATTCGTTATCTCACCGAGAAATATACGAAATTATATCATTTATAAAGAGAGGCATTACAAATGAGACACAAAATACTTGTACTTGACATCGACGGAACCTTAACAAATTCCAAGAAGGAGATTACTCCTTCCACAAAAAATGCCCTGTATGCCATGCAGGCAGCGGGATATCAACTTGCAATTGCTTCCGGCAGACCGACTGCGGGCATTGAACCGATTGCGAAGGAATGTAAGCTGGATGAATACGGCGGTTATGTCATTTCCTACAACGGCGCACGTATTGTACGCTTCTCCACCGGAGAAATTCTGTACAACAATACCCTTCCGCAGCAGTTCATTCCGCAGATTTTCGAGATTGCAAAGGAACGCGGCGTGGGGATGGTTACCTATGACCCCAACGACAATCTGATTACCGGCACCAAAACCGATAAATATATGGAGCTGGAGGCTCGTATTAACCGCCGTGACATTCATCAGGTACAGGATTTTATGGGGGCCATCAAGTTCCCTGTCAACAAGTGCTTAATCAGCGGTGAGCCGGAGGTGCTTGCACCGCTTACG
>JAFTPY010000277.1 GCA_017463035.1 Lachnospiraceae bacterium | reverse complement strand
CTGTGGGACCAGGTATTAGAGTTGTCAAAGAAGGAGCTGGAGGCCGGTGGAGTATTGGATATGGATACCAGTGTGATTTCCACCATTACTTCTCACGGTCCGGGCTATTTAGATAAGAAGAAAGAGAAGATTGTAGGCTTCCAGACGGACAAGCAGTTTAAGCGTTCCTTACAACCGTACGGCGGTATCCGTATGGCAGCAAAGGCGTGCAGCGATAACGGATATACGCTGGACCCGGAGGTGGAAGAGTTTTTCACCGTGCATCGTAAGACCCATAATGCGGGTGTATTCGATGCTTATACCCCGGAGATGCGTGCGTGTCGTTCCAGCCATATTATTACGGGACTTCCGGATGCTTACGGCAGAGGCCGTATTATCGGTGACTACAGACGTGTAGCTTTGTACGGTGTGGACCGTCTGATTGAGGATAAGGAAGACCAGAAGAATTCCACCCGTACCATTATGTATTCCGATGTTATCCGTGACCGCGAAGAGCTTTCCGAGCAGATTCGTGCGTTAAAGGATTTGAAGAAGCTGGGTGAGATTTACGGTTTTGATATCGGCAGACCGGCAACGAATGTACAGGAGGCCATCCAGTGGCTGTACTTCGGCTACTTGGCAGCGGTAAAGGAACAGAACGGCGCGGCCATGTCTCTGGGACGTACCTCGACCTTCCTTGATATTTACGCACAGCGAGACCTTGCAGAGGGCAGATTTACAGAGGAAGAGATTCAGGAGTTTGTGGATCACTTTATTATGAAGCTTCGTTTGGTGAAGTTTGCAAGAACTCCGGAGTATAATGCGTTGTTCTCAGGTGACCCGACCTGGGTAACGGAGTCCATTGGCGGTATCGGTATCGACGGACGTCCGCTGGTAACGAAAATGTCCTTCCGTTATTTGCATACGTTGGAGAATCTCGGTGCGGCACCGGAGCCGAATATGACCGTGCTTTGGTCCACCAGACTTCCGCAGGCATTTAAGCGGTTCTGTGCAAAGGTTTCCATCGAGTCTTCTTCGGTACAGTACGAGAATGATGATCTGATGCGTGTGACCCACGGTGACGATTACGCCATCGCATGCTGTGTATCCTCCATGCGTATCGGTAAGGAGATGCAGTTCTTCGGCGCAAGAGCAAACCTTGCAAAGTGTCTTCTCTATGCCATCAACGGCGGTGTGGACGAGATTACGAAAAAGCAGGTGGCTCCGGAATATCGTCCGATTACTTCCGAGTATCTGGATTACGACGAGGTAATGCACAAGTATAACGAGATGATGAAGTGGCTTGCCCGTGTGTATGTGAACACCTTAAATATTATTCACTACATGCATGACAAGTATTGTTACGAGAAGCTGCAGATGGCACTTCACGATAAGAAGGTTACCCGGTGGTTCGCCACGGGTATTGCGGGACTTTCCGTTGTGGCGGATTCTCTTTCCGCAATTAAGTATGCAAAGGTAAAGGTGATCCGTGATGCCGACGGTGTTGCGGTAGACTATGAAGTAGAGGGCGATTTCCCGAAGTACGGAAACGATGATGACCGTGTGGATGAAATCGCAAGAGATGTGGTACACACCTTTATGCAGTATGTAAAGGGTAATCACACCTACCGCGGAGGTATTCCGACCACGTCCATTCTTACTATTACGTCTAACGTAGTGTATGGTAAGAATACCGGCTCCACACCGGACGGAAGAAAGGCGGGTCAGCCGTTTGCACCGGGCGCAAATCCGATGCACGGAAGAGATAAAAACGGTGCGGTAGCGTCTCTTGCTTCCGTGTCCAAGCTTCCGTTTAGGGATGCACAGGACGGTATTTCCAATACCTTTACGGTGATTCCGGGAGCTCTCGGTAAGGAGAATGTGGTACTTTCTTCTGATTTGGCACTGGAGTTTGATGACGGATGTTGTACTCCGGGCGGTTCCATGGCGGAACCGGATTACGGCACCGCAGAATAGAAAGGAGCAAACCGATGGCAGATTTGAATCAAATCGACAATCTGGTAGCGTTACTGGATGGTTACGTAGAGCAGGGCGGACATCACTTAAACGTGAATGTGTTAAACCGCGAGACTTTGTTGGATGCTCAGAAGCATCCGGAAAAGTATCCGCAGTTGACCGTACGTGTATCCGGCTATGCGGTAAACTTTAATAAGTTAAATAAGGAGCAGCAGGACGAGGTGATTTCCCGTACATTCCACGAGGTGATGTAATGCAGGGCTGGGTTCATTCTGTGGAGAGCTTCGGCACGGTAGACGGTCCGGGGCTTCGGATGGTGGTCTTTTTGCAAGGGTGTCCCATGCGTTGTGCCTATTGTCACAATCCGGATACCTGGCAGGAAAAAAGAGGAACGTTGACGGACGCGGAGGCGTTGATTGCGAAGTTTCTCAGAAACCGGTCCTACTATAAAAACGGCGGAATTACGGTATCCGGCGGAGAGCCTCTTTGCCAGAGGGAGTTTGTGACGGAGCTGTTTCGGAAGGCGAAAAAGGAAGGTATCTCCACCTGTCTGGATACATCCGGTGTGATGTTCCCCTATCGGAAGTCAGAGACCGGCTGGATACCGGCACAGAACGGAATTCATGAAGAAATCAGAAATTACGGAACGGAAAGTTCCTTAAAAGACTATGAAGAGATGCTTGCTGTCACGGACTTGGTACTTCTTGATATCAAACACACCGAGGAAGAGGCACATCGAAAGCTGACCGGACATTCCAAGGAAGCTACCTTTGCGTTTCTTCAGTATTTAGAGGAGCGGAAGGTGCCGGTGTGGATTCGCCGGGTGGCGGTTCCGGGCTATACGGACGATAATGCGGAGCTTTTCCGGTTGGGTGAGTATATCGGCGGGTTTTCCAATGTGAAGGCGGTGGAGGTTTTGCCGTATCACACTATGGGTGTCGGCAAGTATCGGGAGATGGGCATCCCGTACCGATTAGAAGGTGTTCCGCAAATGGATGCGGAGGCCGCAAAGAAGTGCCGGGAAATCATTTTGCAGGGCATTCGTAACCGGCGAAAGGGGAAGACCTCTACAGAGATTCCGAAGACGAAATAAATGATTCATTAAAAACTTGTATGATTTATTAGATGCACTAATAAGCCATACAAGTTTTTTTCATGCAAAATTCACATAAAATTTCTAAAAGGGAGATTGCCGAAAACAAAAAGAAATGGTATGATAAAGATAGTTTTGATAAAAGAACGCCGAAACGGCGAGGAAAGAGGTAGCAGTATGGAAATGAGATCCATTCAAAAGGAACTGAGCAGCAATTCTTATCCGGGCAGAGGTATTATTATCGGTAAGTCTCCGAACGGCAAGTACGCAGTGACCGCATACTTTATTATGGGTAGAAGCGAGAACAGCAGAAACCGTGTATTCGTTACCGAGGGTGACGGTATCCGCACCGAGGCGTTTGATCCGAGCAAGTTAAGCGATCCGAGCTTAATCATTTACGCACCGGTCCGTGTTCTCGGAAACAAGACCATCGTAACCAACGGTGACCAGACCGATACCATCTATGAGTTAATGGATAAGCAGCAGACCTTCGAGCAGGCACTTCGTACCAGAGAGTTTGAGCCGGATGCACCGAACTACACGCCTCGTATTTCCGGTATTTTACATACGGGCGCAGGCGCATACAACTATGCAATGTCCATCTTAAAGAGCAACAACGGTGATCCGAGCAGTTGTCATCGTTATACCTTCGCATATAATGATCCGAAGGCAGGCGAAGGTCATTTCATTCATACCTACATGGGTGACGGCAATCCGCTTCCGAGCTTTGAGGGTGAGCCGAAGCTTGTGAACACCGCAGATGATATTGATGCATATACCAATCTTTTATGGGAGAATTTAAACGAAGAGAACAAGGTTTCCCTGTTCGTTCGCTACATTGATATCGTAACCGGTGCAACCGAGACCAGAATCGTAAACAAGAATAAGTAAGAGTTGCGGAATAGAATAGTTTGACTGAACACAGGAGGCATGACATGAACGAATTCGAATTAAAGTACGGATGTAACCCGAATCAGAAGCCGTCCAGAATTTACATGGAAGACGGCAGCGAGCTCCCGATTACCGTATTAAACGGCAGACCGGGCTATATCAATTTCTTAGATGCATTCAACGGCTGGCAGTTGGTAAACGAGTTAAAGAAGGCAACCGGACTTCCGGCGGCGACTTCCTTTAAGCACGTTTCTCCGGCAGGTGCAGCGGTAGGTCTTCCGCTGACCGAGGTAGAGAGAAAGATTTACTGGGTAGATGACATGGGCGAACTGACCCCGATGGCAAGCGCATATGCAAGAGCAAGAGGCGCAGACCGTATGTCCTCCTTCGGTGACTTCATCTCCCTTTCCGACGTTTGTGACGAGTGCACCGCACGTATTATCAAGCGTGAGGTTTCCGACGGTGTTATCGCTCCGGGCTATACTCCGGAAGCGTTGGCTATTTTAAAGGAGAAGAAGAAGGGTGGATACAACGTAATCCAGATCGATCCGAACTATGTTCCGAAGCCGCTGGAGCGCAAGGAAGTATACGGCATTACCTTCGAGCAGGGCAGAAACGAGTTAAAGGTAGACGATGAGCTCCTTTCCAACTTCGTTACCGCAAATAAGGATTTACCGGAGTCTGCCCGTATTGACCTTATTATCTCCCTTATCACCTTGAAGTACACCCAGTCCAATTCCGTGTGCTACGTAAAGGGCGGTCAGGCAATCGGTATCGGTGCGGGACAGCAGTCCAGAATCCATTGTACCAGACTTGCGGGAACTAAGGCAGACAACTGGTATCTTCGTCAGAACCCGAAGGTATTGAACCTTCCGTTCCTTGATAAAATCGGCAGAGCAGACCGTGACAACGCAATTGACCTGTACATCGGTGAGGATTACATGGATGTATTGGCTGACGGCGCATGGGAGCGTATCTTTAAGGAGAAGCCGGAAGTATTTACGAGAGAAGAAAAGCGCGCTTGGCTTGATACCATGACCGACGTTGCGCTTGGTTCCGACGCATTCTTCCCGTTCTCCGACAACATTGAGAGAGCATTCCGCAGCGGTGTTAAGTATATCGCAGAGCCGGGCGGTTCCGTAAGAGACGACCTTGTAATCGAGGCAGCGGACAAGCACAACATGGTAATGTGCTTCACCGGTATTCGTTTGTTCCATCATTAATAGCTTTTGGCGTAAATTTACGCAATAGTGGATTGACTGAGAGCGTAAAATGTGATACCTTTATAAGGTAGAAGCAGTTTTACAAAAGGAGGATAATTATGCAGCGTTTTGGTATTGGTGAAATGGAAATGAAGATGGCAAAGCTGCTTTGGGACAGAGAGGGAATCGGTTCCGGTGCAGTAGTTAAGTTATGTGCGGAAGAGTTCGGATGGAAAAAGTCCACGACTTATACAATGCTTCGCAGACTGTGTGAGCACGGATTGTTCCAGAATGTAAACAGCATCGTAACCTCTGTAATGAGTGAAGAGGAATACAAGGCGAAGGTTGGTACCGAGTTGGTAAATGATAAGTTTGACGGTTCTCTTCCGATGTTTGTAGCAGCGTTCACAAAGGTGAATAAGTTGTCTGCAAAGGATAAGAAGGAATTGCTTGCAATCATTGAAGGTTCTAAGAAGTAATACAATGATTTTGTTGCCATATTTACGACCACGGTTGTAAATATGGCATTTTTTTGCGTGCAGGCAAAGTGAGCATCGAAGAGATTTTGGAAGCTTGCTTCCGAAAATCTCTGACGATGCGAACGCGCCCACGACTGAGCGGCACAGCCGCGAAGTGCGTGGATAAGCGCGAAGCGCGAGCCTGCACGCAAAAGTCGGCGAAATGCGAACGCGCTCACGACTTCGCACCATAGCAACGCTACAGTTGATAAACTACGCTATGGCAGATAAACCACGCTACGGATAGTTGACGTATAGAATGCAATTTGTTAAACTTACTTTACCTGGGATAGATTTATTTCACGTGAAATGCGGATGGTATATCCGACAAAAAGCGACAATGGATGGGAAACTAAATATTACAAAAGAGGTGCTTTCATGTCGAATGAAACTTTTTTATGGATATTCAGCCGTGGAATCGAGCTGGGTTTGATTGTTGTATGCCTTTTACCGCTTCGGGCGTTGTTTCGGAGAAAGATTCCGAGGTTGTTTTCGTACGTGCTTTGGATTGCTCTGCCAACGAATATTGTGTATCGTTTTGTGACGGGGATTCTATTAAAGAAACTTCCTAGAGTGGCGGATTTTGTTCATAGGCTACCTAAGGTGGTTATTGAAGAAGGCACGGTTCGGATTATGAAATGGTGCTGGATCGGTGGTACGGCAGTTGTGGTGCTTTGGCTCACGGTTTCCTATATCCGTTTTCTGAGAAAGCTGATTGGAAGCATACGTTTGCAAAAGG
>JAFTPY010000276.1 GCA_017463035.1 Lachnospiraceae bacterium | reverse complement strand
TTCCCTCTCGGCGATGGCAATCCTGCGGTGAAAGATTTTCCAAAGAGCCCCATAGGTATCTTCTTCTGTGTAGGCATCGGAAAACATCCGATACTCTTCTTTGCTTAACCGATAGATAAACCAGGCGAATCCGGGCCTATGTACTCCGGCAATATAACGTTTTTCATCCAAAATAATAAAATTCTCTCCGTTCATCCGGTCGGAGAAATGCTCCATCAAATCACCCAATATATTATTCTTGGGAGCATAACGGGCTACCAACAGACCGTTTTCCTGTTCATCAAACCTCAGAAAACCCTTTAAATGATGGGACTCGTTATCATAGTTCCGAACCGCCTCAAACATACGCATCACCCAGGGATTCCCGTAGCTTCTGCAGGCTCGCGGCCCCTCCCGGTATGCATAGATTAAAAAGCGGTAAATCATTTCTCCCTTCTCCGCATCCTGAGACAACAATGTCTTCATCACCATCTCATAGGCCTCCTCCGAGACCCGGAGTCGGACCGAGCGCTGTACCTTCTCACTCTTTTCCGCATCCGGCACCACATCAATATATTCCGCAAACAGACGCGGAATCTCCCACTCTCCGGTACAAACCTCAATCCTGTTCTCCTCATGACGGTGTACCGACGCCCAGGCATCGTATATCCCTGTCAAAATCCCCTCTGCGCTGTCCTCGCAGCGATAAATGTACTTCTGTTCCATACAGTAACCTCCTTACCCCGCCTCAGCCGTAAAGGCAGGCAATTCAAACAACGACATCTGACGTCCGTAAAGGGCATCCTGTAAATTCTTCGGAAGCTTCTCGTTTAACATCAGACTCTGTGTCACATACGCTTCATCCAGGTGCAGGTGTCCCAACGTCTTTCCGGCACAGGTAATAAAATACTGTGCCCGTTTCAACACTACACCTACCTTCTTCAAATCTTCAAAAGAAAGAGCTCCGCTCCTTCTTGCTTCCACAATGCGTTTGGCGGACTTTGGACCGATGCCGGGCACACGAAGCAAAAGGAAATAGTCCGCCTTTAATACCTCCACCGGAAACAATTCCATGTGATGCACCGCCCAGTCACACTTCGGGTCCAGTACCGCATTAAAGTTCGGACGTTTCTCGGTCAAAAGCTCTCCTGCCGCAAAGCCGTAATACCGAAGCAGCCAGTCCGCCTGATACAAGCGGTGCTCCCGTAAAAGCGGCGGACCTCCCGGCAAATCCGGAAGCATGGAATCCTCATTCACCTTAACAAAGGCTGAATAAAATACCCTCTTTAAATCAAACTTCCGGTACAACGCCTCCGCCACCGATACCAGCTGATAGTCCGTCTCCGGCGTGGCTCCGATAATCATCTGCGTACTCTGTCCGGCAGCCGCAAATCCTCGCCCCGTAGGCCTGCCTACGCTTTCCAAAAGTGCAAGGGAACGAGCCGCGCTCTCGCATTCTACTTCTGTAGTCTTTTCGTTTTGCAGCTCCAAACGCCCGGCAGATTTACAAGCCGGCTCCTTAAGAGACATCCCGTGCTTCTCTGTCTCCCTGCTGCCGCAAATCCGCTCCGGTTGATAAAACCTCCCCTCGATTCCCATATACTCCGCCTTCTTCTTCGTAAAATAGAAAGCACTGTGGTTTCATCCCCGAAATCCCAACTCCCGCCTGCTTTCCGCAATTCCGTCCTGTATCTGGCGCATGGGACCCAAAATATTCTTCCGGGTCTTATTCGGCGCAAGACTGCGAAGGCCCTCATTCGTCGGGAGTTCCAGATTCACGCTCATACGGTCCGCATACCAACCGGCATACTCAATCAAAAGAGGATTCGCTCCCGGAATCGCTTTACAATGAATATACCCCCGGAAATGATACTCCTCTCTGAGCATCCGCAACGTCTGACAAATCAGCTCCATGGTATAATCCGGTGTATGTAAAATCCCGGAGCTCAAAAACAACCCTTCGATGTAATTCCGCTTATAAAACCCGATGGTCAGCTCACAAAGCTCTTTCGGTGTAAAACTGGCTCTGGGAACATCGTTGGAAGAGCGGTTGATACAGTATTTACAGTCAAAAATGCACTCATTGGTAAACAACACCTTTAGTAAAGAAATACAACGCCCGTCCGCCGAAAAAGAATGACAAATCCCCGCAGCAACGGAATTACCCAACTCTCCCTGCTTCCCTGCCCGTTGCATACCGCTGGATGTACAGGCCACATCATATTTTGCCGCATCGGACAATATCTCCAGTTTTTGTTCTATGGACAACCCTTCCTCCAAAACCACGGAACTCCCTCCTTCCTACAAACATATTCGCAATCGAACACCGCATCCTGATTACATATCTTCAATCTTTCATCTATTCTGCTCTTGATTATACCATACATTTGTTCGATTTTCAAGTATCTGCACAAATATTTGTTCGATTTGTATCGAGGAGTATCAGGATTTTACACCTTCACATTTTTCTTTTCCCCTCATACACTAAAAGAAAGACTGTTTCGAGGTCTGCCATGGAAACCCCAAATTACTTTCTTTCTTTTTTATCGAAAACGGAGCCGGATGCTGTCGCGGTTATCAAAGGAAACACCATGTATCCCGACATTAACGGCATTGTAAAGTTTTATGCCCTTCCCGAGTCCGGCATCCTGATTGCTGCGGAGATTTCCGACCTGCCGGACGGCAGAGATGAGGATACACCTACTTTTTTTGCCTTTCATATTCACGAGAAGGGGGATTGCTCCGGGAACTTTGCGGGCACCGGCGTTCATTTCAACCCGGATAACGTTCCTCACCCGGAGCACGCCGGCGACCTACCGTCCCTTCTTTCCAACGACGGGTATGTATGGATGGTTATCTACGACAGTTTTCTGACACTGTCGATGATTCTGAACCGCTCCGTTGTCATCCACCGGAATCCGGACGACTTCACTACACAACCTTCCGGAAATGCCGGTGAGAAAATTGCCTGCGGCGTTATCACAAAAAGTACGGGATCCCTTCCGGCTCGTCCTTACGATGATGACAACGAAAGGGAGGATTGATAGACAAAACCTCCTCTTTCCCGCACAAAAAAAGCCTGAGATTCGGCATTTCTACCGTTTCTCAGGCCTTTTCTTTTATTCTCATCCTCTGTAGCAATTCTGTTTACAAACGTTTCGCCGAACTACTCCTCATCATACCGGTGTCGCCGAACCGTATGCCTTTACCGGACGTCCGTTTTCATCAAACTCCGTGGTATATTTTACCCGGAACGGTATCCGGTCCGCAGTCAGCGGCATTACCGCTTCAAGCTCCGGCACACCTTCCTCGATCTGACGATGCCAGTCACGGTACATATCCGCCACCTCCGGCGGGAACACACCCATCTCAATTGCACTGTCCGGATAATCGGTCAACAACGCCGGCAGCCCCAAATCCCGCATACAGCGGAAGCACGGACGCATCTCTCTGGTAGCAACCGTATATTCCCAATAAAAAATGTTGGCATGCTCGCTGGCAACCTTAAAACGACGTTCATTATCCAGTAACATCTTCTGATATTCTTTTTCCGTCGTTACATTCCGAATCATGGAATAGAATAAATAGTGATTGCCGCTACGTCCGATTAAACGTACATTGGAACGAATGCAGATTCTTTCATCTCCGCAACAGGAGGATGAAAAAATTCTCCATGTATCACACTCCTGCTCTTCCCCGGTCTCCACCGCAAGATGCAATGCCTCCGAATAAATCTTACCGTTTTCTTCATCGAAAAATGTAAAGGGATCCGATTCAATTAATTCCTTTTCGGAAAGATTCATACCAAGCTCACGTAAGTATTTCTTGTTAACACGCAAAATCTCCGCTTTTCCGTTGTGATACTCAAAAATCGCCGCACCGCCCACAAAGTTACTGAATATCAAAGTCTCCTGAGACTTCGGCTCCCAGAAATCATGGGCATCGATGGTCTGGTCCCTTCCGTCCGGCAAAATTGTGAAATCGATTTTATTTTTCAACAACAATTCCTCAAATTCCGCCTCCGGCAACGGTTTGGAATACAAATATCCCTGGATGTACTCACAGCCGATGCTCTTCAAAAAGTCCGCCTGGCTCATAGTTTCTACGCCTTCTGCGATAACCGGCATATCCAGCCACTTCGCCATACGTACAATGGAACTGATAATGGTACCGCCGCGGTTATTATTTGCCTTCTCGGAAAGAAAAAGCATGTCCAGCTTAATAACATCCAGATCCACCTCACGCAACACATTTAAGGAAGAATATCCGCTGCCGAAATCATCCATCTCCACAACATAACCGCATTCCCTCAAGCGCTTTACAATCTCGTTTACCCGGTCACTTCCGCCCACAATGGCAGACTCGGTAATCTCTACACGCAAATATTTGACCGGGACATCGTACTTCATACGAAGCTCCTCAAGCTTTTCCACAAACCTCGGCTGAAAAATGTCATACTGAGAAAAGTTGGAAGAAATCGGCACTACCGCCAGCTTCTGATCCATGCACTTACGCAAAAAGGCACATACATGTCCGAACACATATAAATCCAACTTCGTAATAAAACCGTTCCGTTCAAAAATCGGAATAAACAATCCCGGAGAAATCAACCCCCGCTCCGGATGCTTCCAACGAACCAGGGCCTCCGCTCCCACCAGACTGCCGGTGGCGTGATTAAACTGCGGCTGATAGTAAACCAAAAACTGCTCGCTTTCCAGCGCCTCTTCCATAATACCGGAAATCTCCTGCTCACTGAGAAGGTCATTGCGCATTTCTTCCGTATAATAATTAAACTTAACCGTATGGCTGCCTTTAATCTTAGATTGAGCCAAAATCGCACGGTCCATCATGGAAACCGCCGAAACGTCGGTCCCCACAGTTACATAAACACCCACATTACAAGCGATGGCAAACGGCAACTTGTATGCCGATAATCCGTCCAATAATTTTTCAATCAATGCCTCCAGCGCATCCCCATATGTATTTGTAAAAAAAGTAAAACGGTCGGAATCGATACGGCAGGCCAGATCATCCTTCCCAATCAATCCCTGAATCAAATCCGCCACATAACAAAGTACACGGTCTCCCTCTGCCATACCGAACATATCATTAATCGCCTTAAAGCGAAGCACGTCAAAATATACCATGGCATACTGTCCGCTCTGCATTGCTTCCGTATTCTTCTGTACCAAAGAATCTACCTTTCTGCAAAAAGCATTACGGTTTAACAACGCCGTCAATTCATCATACTCTGCCCGTTGTTTAAAGCGTTGACCGGTTACAATATCCTCATTGATATCGGTAATCGTAACAGTAACCGTCGTCCCGGGAGCAGAAGAAATAAACCCGAAACAAAACCATTTTCCCCCATGTCTCGTGTTTCTGATAAAATATTCTTCATAATGCGCTGTTGCGGTTTTTGCCTCAGCCGCCTCCGTGATTCTTAGGCGAACCTGCTCTGCAACACGTTCCTCGCATAAATCATATTCCTTCAAAATATCCCAAGGAGTCTTCTGAACAATTTCTGCGGAAAAGCGTTCTTTCAATTCCTCCGGATAAGAAAACAGTCCGCTTTTGCAATCATACAAAACCACCAGAGAACGGTCATACACTCTGGCATGTCTGTTTGATATTTCAAGTCCCTTTTTCACTTGCATTGCCCTGTGCTGTTCCTTTAAGGGCATTTGTCCGTCATAACGTCTTATCATATCTGCCTCCTCCACTTCTTCCGTAAGGTGCCGAAATGCAAAACAGCTTCACCGGAATCAGTTTTAGTTCATGATATTAGGTATACTTATTTATATTATAAGCCATAATGGTAAAAATAGCAATCCTTATTTCCCCGATCTTTCTTTACAAACACAGTTTCCCGAATACAAGAAAGCCGGCAGAACATCTCAAAAACGTCCCGCCGACAAAATTTCCTTTAATCCAGCTTTTCGCTTGCTTCACGTAAAAGCTCAATGATATTCAAATGCTGCGGACAAACACTTTCACACTGTCCGCATCCGATACAGTCTCCCGCTCGTCCGCTTCTTCCTACCAAACCGTTGTAGAAGAAATGCGGCCGGTTATCGTTCTTCGGATATCTGCGCTTCGTATTCAGCGCCCGGAATACATCCGGAATCAAAATACCGGACGGACATCCGTCCACACAATAACGACAGGAGGTACACGGAATCAGCGGCATGCTGTGCATCTTCTCCACTACCGTAGCGATTGCGGCCCGCTCCTTTTCGGAGAGAGGCTTAAAATCCGCAAACGTATTGATATTATCCCTCATCTGCTCTTCCGTGGACATACCGCTTAAAATCGTAGCTACACCGTCTAAGGAACCCACAAAACGGAATGCCCAAGACGCAACGGAAGCTTCGCTGTTCTCAGCCTTCAAAACAGCCTCCAGTTCATCCTCCATCTTCGCAAGCAAACCGCCCTTCACCGGCTCCATAATAATCATCGGAATGTTACGCTTCTTTAAAATCTCATATAACTTACCGGAGTGTACAATCGGATTGTCCCAGTCCACATAATTTAACTGAATCTGTACAAACTCCACCTCCGGATGCTCATCTACAATCTTCTCCAGAAGCTCCGGAGTCCCGTGGAAGGAAAAGCCGAAATGCTTAATCTTTCCCTGCTTCTTCTTCTCGATGGCCCAATTGAAGCAATCATACTGCACGTACTTGTCATAATTTCCGCCGTCTTCCACGCTATGCAGCAAATAAAAATCAAAATAATCCACCCCGGCACGTTCGCACTGGATATCAAACACCTTGTCCCTGTCTTCGAAACTATGTACTTCCCATGCCGGAAGCTTTGTTGCAAGATAGAAGGAATCTCTCGGATAGCGCTTAACAATTGCCTCTCTTGCCGCCACCTCGGACATTCCGCCGTGATACACATAAGCCGTATCAAAATAATTCATTCCGTTTTCCATATAAGCATCCACCATATCACAAACACGGGCCATATCAATTTCCCCGTCCTTCTCCGGCAAACGCATCAAACCGAACCCAAGCTTCGGCATTTTACTTACATCCATACTCATCTTTGTCCTCCTCTTCTCGTATCCCGTCGTCTGCTGTTGCATACAAGCCTTTCGTTATTTTCGCAAACGATATCTCGCATATAAGTCAAGTATATCATAGCCAACCGCTTCATGCATCTGCATTCTCTTGTAAAATATGAACCATCACGCGTAAAAATGAAGATTTTATCAAATTACCTACTTTTCTCATATCTAATCGCACTTTTTAAAATATAGGATTGACCTTTTCTCCCCCAAAGAATATAATATATTTAATCCTATCCGATGATTCTATTTCATCAAAATACAAAGGTTACAGAGGAGGAGTTTTATGAAAATTTACGTAAATCAAATGGGATATCTTCCGAACAGCATCAAAAAGGCCGTTTTGGCTCTTCCCCAGACTGAGGTTTCCGGGGAACCTTCCCTTTCCGGTCCGGTTCGTCTGTGCAAAAAGGACGGCAGCTGTATTTTAGAAAAGACTCCTGCCTTTTTCGGTCCGGATGAAGCTTCCGGAGATTTTGTATGGCAGTTGGATTTTTCGGAGCTCACCGAGCCGGGCACTTATGTTATCCGCCACGGCGACAGTTCCTCCTATCCTTTTACCGTCGGTGCCGGATTATACGGTGAGTTAAGCGTACTCCTGTCTAAAATGCTCTACTTCCAGCGTTGCGGCACGGAGCTTACCGAAAAACATGCCGGGAAATTTGCCCGGAAGTCCTGTCATACCGCCCCGTCCGTTTTATGGACCGAATATGAGAAGTTTTTGACCGGAGAACTGGCTGAAGCCGACATGCAAAAATTCAACATTCGCGGCGGCTGGCACGATGCCGGCGATTACGGACGCTATACCACTGCTGCGGCTTGTGCATTGGGACACATTCTCTACGCTTATCGTTTCTTCCCGGATACTTTTGCCCGGAATCTAAACATTCCGGAAAGCGGTAACGGCATTCCGGACATTTTAAACGAATGCCGCTATGAGCTTGACTGGATGCTGCAGATGCAGGCAGAGGACGGCAGCGTATACCACAAGCATACGACACAAAACCATGCCGGTTTTGTAATGCCTCACGAAGACACCAACCAAATGCTTTTACTCCCGCCTTCTTCCATGGCAGTCGGAGATTTTGTAGGAACCATGGCACTGGCTTCCCGTATCTACCGACCGTTTGACGGAGAGTTTGCGGACCGCGCACTGGCTGCCGCAAAAAAAGCCCAAGTTTGGTTGGAAACCCATCCGGAATTTTTATTTGAGCATATCAAAGAATGCCGCACCGGCGGATACGGCGACCGTTCCGACATCGACGAACGTATGTGGGCAGCCATGGAACTGTATCGTACCACCGGAGAAGCACATTATTTAGCACTGGCCCGGACCCTTTTTGACCAACATCCGAACCCGATTCAGTACGGTTGGGGAGATATCAGCGGTTTTGCCGGCTGGGCGCTGTTGGAAAACGAGCTGATGCCGAAGGATAACGTCAAAGAAGACACCTCTATTTCGGTAGAAGAAGCGGAATTCCGATCCGCTTACAAAGAATTGTTATTAAAAGAAGCTACCCGGCTTTTATCTGTAATTGATACCGAAGGCTACCGCGTTGCCATGCGTCCGGCAGAATACGGTTGGGGCAGTAACCTGACCGTTCTTAACCGCGGAATGCTTTTCGGAACCGCTTATTTATTGGACCCTAAGGCTGTATATTATTCCGGTGTCGTTCAGCAGATGGACTATCTTCTGGGTGTCAATGCCACCGATTACAGCTATGTAACCGGCGTCGGCACTCATGCGTTTTGTAATCCGCATAATCGCATTACCGAAGCCGACGGCATCGATGAAACCATTCCTGGCTACGTTTCCGGCGGAGCCAACGGTACCCGTTGGGTGGATCCTCTGGCAAAGGAACTGATTCCGGAAGGTACACCACCGATGAAGTGTTTTGCGGATCGTTGGGAATGTTACTCTTTAAACGAAATTACGATTTACTGGAATTCACCGGCGATTTTCTGTGCCGCGTTCCTCGATAGTGTGAAGTAAAACAAGAAAGGGGGTGTC
>JAFTPY010000275.1 GCA_017463035.1 Lachnospiraceae bacterium | reverse complement strand
TATTACCGTTAATGGTAATGCTGCGTACCAAAGCACGCTTCGGAAGTACACGCTCTAACTCTACCAACAGCTCGTTTAACTGCTCCGGCTCACGGAAGGTCAACGCATCCGTCGTCTCCATAAGGAGCACGGACTGCTGGCTGGCAAGGTATACATCCCGCAACTGCTCGATACTCTCAGCCTCCGCAATCTGTGCTTTCAGCTCTTCCTGCCGCTTCTCTGCCTGAGAAATTTCAACGGAAGTAGTAATCATAAGGAATGCAATCGCTCCTGCCGCTGCCACGAAAATAACGGCGGACAGAATTGCCAGTTCTTTCTTCTTCTCTGCGGCATCCGCATCTGCCGGACGGAAGCCCAGCGGACTGATTACCGCACCACAGCAGGCAAGGAATTCCTGACCTCTGTCTTCATACTCCGTAGCCTCACCGGAGAAGGTAACACTCTCGGTAATATCATATACCTCTGCCGCAAGCTCCAGTTCCTGAGCAACGATACCGTCCAAGCCCTGCAACATGGCACCCAGACCGGTAACGTAAACCTTCTGTACCGTAACACCGCCGTTTTTGGAGGTATAGTAATCCATAACACGACGCATGTTGGAAACCAGCAAACGAGCCGCCTCCGTTACGTCCTCACGGGCAAATGCACGACGCTTTAAAATCTCTTCATCGGAAAGCAAACGCTCTACACTACGCTCTGCCTCCATCGTTTCTCCGTTCTCATTCTCGGCAGAACCGGTTTCGATACGCTGGAATCGTCCCTCTCGAATCTTTGCCAGTTCACCCTGACGCCACTTTTCCTCACCGTCCGGACCTACATTAATGAAGTCCTGGGACAGCAGAAGGTCCATGGCCTTCGCCGGAGTATCAAGACCATCGTAGGAACCGCTCTCTGCCAATGCATCCGCAAGCGTCATAGCGCCGTAGTTAATGGTACGCTGTACACCCATCTCATCCTTGTTCAGAATAGTGATAACGGAAGAGGTTTCGTTTACCTCCATAATCAGGCTGACCTCTTCCAATGCGGAACGTTTCATCCACTGGAACACGGCATTACCGGTAAAGTCGATGGCAGCAACGCTGCAACGCATTTCCTTTGCCACACCGTAATAGCCGTAAATCAACGCCTCCGGAGCCGCATAAACCATCAAACGGTACTGTCCGTTCTCCACATCATGACCGATGATAGAGTAGGAAATAATATGCTCGGACAGATCCATCGGGAAGTACTCGTCCACCTCCGACATGACAATGCTCTTTAACATCTTTTCCTTGGCAGCCGTAACGGAAACCTCTCGGCTGATAACCTTATTGGACGAAATGGCAAATACGATATCCTTTGCCTTAATATTCGCCTCACGAAGCTTTAACAAAAGCTGCTCCGCGAACATACTGTGGTCGCGGATATATCCGTCTTCCATTGCATTCTTCGGCGTATCGAATACCACAGCCTTTTTGATATGCTGTCTCTTCTTCCCCATACTAAGTACGGCGGCTCTGGTTTTACTTTCGCCGATTTCTATACTTACTACTGTCTTTGCCATAACATCCTCCTTAAGTTGAGATAAACACATATAACATTTCAGCAACACACGCAGTTCATATGCTGCTGAAATGTTATATGAAAGCTCTTAAAACAATCCGAAATACCAGGTGATTACCGGCTCTCCCCACAAAGCCGAAAGAAACAATCCCATGGCCAGGTACGGTCCGAAGGCCAATACATGGTCCTCAGAGGATACCCGCATCCGGATGGAGTGAATCACTACCCCAAGCAGACAACCGAGCAGCATTGCCAGAAACACCTTCGGTGCTCCTAAAAGCAACCCTGCCGCCGCCATCAACTTTATATCGCCGCCGCCCATGCCGCGGCCCTTGGTTATCAAAAAGGCAATGTAGAAGATACCGCTGACCAGTACCGCACCCAGCAGGTAAATCCACCAGTTTGCCAAATCCGTCACCAACCGCACTCCCCCGAGAAGTGCGATAAATACGTTGATTCCGAAAGGAATCTCGTAGGTACGGAAATCAATGACGGAAAGCACAATGAGAGCCGATGTAAATAAGCAATACAACACGCCCTCCACGGTCAGACCGCACATCCATATAATCAGTACCCAAAGAATGCCGTTTACTGCCTCCACAATCGGATACTGTACGGAAATCGGTGCCTTGCACTTCCGACACTTTCCTCGCAAGCAAAGCCATGAAAACACCGGCACCAGATCGTACCACTTGAGCCCATAACCACAGCTCATGCAGTGAGACGGGGTAGTCACGATGCTTTCATGCTTCGGAATGCGATAAATACATACATTTAAGAAACTCCCGACCAGTATGCCATAGACAAATACTAACGGTAATATAACGATTGCATAATCCATGGCATACGGTCCTTTCTGAGTTTATTTTGTAATTTCTGTCCGACGTATCATACGTCTGTTGAGAAAATCAGTTTAGAATGCTTCTACTAGTCTGCCTTTACCGTCACGGTAACTGTTTTACCGCTCGGAGTAATGGTAATGGTGTATTGGGTCTTATCTTTCTGTGTAGGTTTTTTACACTTGTCGGAACCGATCATATCAATAATCTCGCTAGAAAGATCCTGACTTCCTCCCCCGGAAGTTTTCTCCACGGTATTAGTCAATGTATACACCGCCACATTGCTGTCCAAATCTCCTTTTACCATATGTTCCAACGCAAGAGATTCTACCGCAGTTGCTACCTGTCCCGCATAAGCTTCATCCTTACCGATTTTGGTTTTTTCAATCCATCCGGTAATCTGCGGAGTCACTGCCACAGCGAGAATGCCTAAAATCAAAACAGTAACAATAAGCTCTGCTAAAGAAAAACCCTTGTTATTCTTTTCTTGCTGCATTCTAGTCACTTTTACACCAAGCTTCCTCTCTTTACCTAAATACATGTCTTACTGACGATTACGGGGTAAGTACTGCAGCTGCCGTAACGTCTACTGTCTTACCGTCAGCACTCGGTGTGATTGTAATTAAGAAATGATCACCCTTACTCTGGGTCGGCTTCTTACACTTAGTATCACCTATCATGCTTTGAATTTCACTACCAATAGTAGCACTACTTCCACCATCCGCTGTAACTGCACCGTCAGTTACCTTGTACTTTAATACTGCAGTACCTAAATCTCCCTTTCCAAGATGCTCAAGAGCAACGGACTCTGCTGCGGTAGCAATGTTACCTGCATACATCTCGTCCTTACCGATCTTAGACTTGTTAACCCAGTTCATAATCTGCGGAGTTACCGCTAC
>JAFTPY010000274.1 GCA_017463035.1 Lachnospiraceae bacterium | reverse complement strand
GAGATTATGGCAATCCTTTGTCTGGCAGAGGATATGGAGGATTTGAAGGTACGTCTGGGGCGTATTATCGTGGCATACGACTACGACGGCAACCCGGTAACGGCAGAGAAGTTAACGGCTGTGGGTTCCATGGCAGCTCTTTTAAAGGATGCACTTCGTCCGAATCTCATTCAGACCTTAGAGCATACTCCGGCCATTGTTCACGGCGGTCCGTTTGCAAATATCGCACACGGTTGTAATAGTGTCCGCGCAACGAGAACTGCGTTAAAACTGGCGGATTACGTCATTACCGAGGCAGGCTTCGGTGCAGACCTTGGTGCGGAGAAGTTTCTTGACATCAAGTGCCGTATGGCAGGTCTTAAGCCGGATGCGGTTGTACTTGTGGCTACGGTACGTGCGTTAAAGTACAACGGCGGTGTGGCAAAGGCTGACCTTGGTGCAGAGAATGTTGAGGCATTAAAGAAAGGTATCGTAAACCTTGAAAAGCATATTGAGAATTTACAGAAGTACAAGGTGCCGGTAGTGGTTACTTTGAACCGTTTCATTACCGACTCCCCGGCAGAGCTTGCATTTGTGAAGGAGTTCTGTGAAGCAAGAGGCGCAGAGTTCGCACTTTCCGACGTATGGGAAAAGGGCGGCGAAGGCGGTATTGAGCTTGCAAATAAGGTACTTGAGACCTTAGAAACCAAGGAGAGCTTCTTTGAGCCGATTTACAAGGATGAGCTTTCCCTTAAGGAAAAGATTGAAACCATCGCAAAGGAAATCTACGGCGCAGGCAGCGTAACCTACGATCCGTCCGCGGAAAAGGCTATCGCAAAGATCGAAGCCATGGGCTTCGGTAACGTGCCGGTATGTATGGCAAAGAATCAGTACTCCTTATCCGACGACCAGACGAAGCTTGGCCGTCCGGAGGGCTTTAATGTAAATATCCGTGAGGCATACATCTCCGCTGGTGCAGGCTTTATGGTAGCCATCACCGGTACAATTATGACTATGCCGGGCCTTCCGAAGACTCCGGCTGCGGAGAGAATTGATGTGGATGAGAACGGCATGATTACCGGATTGTTCTAAGCAAAGGCATCTGATTCAGCTATTAAATTAATATAGGTCAAGAAGTGGAGTTTTTCTACGAGAACGCGCTCTCGCTCATGCAGAGACGTAACAGACACTAAGCTCGAAAATACCTCGCCAAGTGCTGACGTCTCTTTATGGTTCTCTTAAGAAAAATCCACTTTTTGACCTTATATAGATACTTAAAAGGGTGCTGAATCAGATTGTATGCTGAGAAGACGAGGATATTTGCCGGAGTCTGAGAAAACAAAAATTTAAATTTGTAGAGGGGAGATAACGCATGGATATTTTATTTCGTACTGAGGAATATGTGTTTTCGTACCGGGTGGCAGGTATTTGTATACAGAATGGGAAGGTATTGTTGCAAAAGCCTACCAACGATACCGCATTTGCTTTTCCGGGGGGACATGTTGCCTTTGGAGAAACCAATGCACAGACGCTTCTTAGAGAGTTTCAAGAGGAAATCGGGGTTGATATTTCGGTAGGCGATTTAAAGTGGGTGGCAGAGATTTTCTTCCCATGGGGCAATAAACCGTGTCATCAAATCTGCCTTTACTATATGGTGGAGATTACATCCGATAACATTCCGTTTGAAGGTATGTTTTTAGGAAAAGAAAAATTAGAAGGAAGAAACTTTGATTTGGAATTTCACTGGGTTCCGGTACCGGAATTGGAGAATATAGAAGTCTACCCAACCAATGTGGTGGAACTTATAAATCAAATGGATCAAGGGGTACAGCATTTTATTTACCGGGAGTAAAATGTAGTTGATAAAGAACAGGGAAAATCACGGTATTACGCGGAGGGGAAGATGAAACTACTATACGGTACAACAAATAACGGCAAGCTTCAGGCAATGAAGAATGCCTTAAAAGATTTTGATATCGAGCTTATCGGTTTGAGAGATATGGAAGGGGAGCTTCCGCAAATCGAAGAAGACGGAGCTACTCCTTTAGAAAATGCGGAGCTTAAGGCACGGGCTTACTTCGATGCGTTTCATATGCCGGTGTTTTCCTGTGACAGCGGATTGTATTTTGAGGAATTAACCGAGGAGGAACAGCCGGGGCTTCATGTGAGGAGAGTCGGCGGAAAAGAGTTGACGGATGAGGAGATGATAGAGCATTATGCCGCTTTGGCTAAGAAGCACGGCGGGAAAATCACCGGACGGTACCGGAATGCCATTTACTTTATTTTAGATGAATCCCGGCATTTTTCAAGCATGGATATGTCCATTGCCACGGAGCCCTTTGTGCTGGTGACAAAGCCTCACGAAAAGCGCGTGAAGGGGTTTCCGCTGGATTCCCTGTCGGTGGATATCGCCACAGGAAAGTATTATTATGATTTGGAAGTAAAGGATGTCAGCACGTCGGTGGATGACGGGGTAAGGGCATTTTTTGCCGGAGCGCTTAGAGAAAACCAAGAGAGCAATATGGAAGAAATCCTGGAACAAATAAAATTATTATCTATGACTGTTACGGAAGAAGAGTATAACACGAATCTAGAACAGAGCTATGATTGGTTGGTAAAATTGCATGATGGGGGAGTAGACAAGGACAATGTGTATCGTCCGTTGTTTGAATCTCTTAACAGTTTGGAAGACGGTATTTCTTATAATTTTATTGCGGATACGTGAGATTTTGTGACCGGTTGGTGTTCTCCGGAAAAACGTAT
>JAFTPY010000273.1 GCA_017463035.1 Lachnospiraceae bacterium | reverse complement strand
GACAGCACTTGTATTTGGGGAACGGAGATTCCGGTCAACTATGTGGTGTCGGGAGTAATTGTAGCTACGATTGCCGGCGGAAAGATTCGCCGACTGTTAAAAAAGAGAAAAGAAAAGCGGAAGATATTTATAACTCAATAATTTCATGTTTAAACGATATTTTTTGAAGCACTTAGGTAAAACTAAGTGCTTTTTTTATGTTTCTTTGCATTTAGGGCTTGAAAAATCCATAAAAGTGGAGTAAAATGGAGGCATAAGTGGGGAAAGTGGAGGAAAGTGGTTCAAAGTGGAGTGAAAGGCGGTGAGGTTCATGTTCATGGGTGAATGCTTTCATACGTTAGATCCGAAAGGACGTATCATCGTTCCTTCGAAGTTTCGTGAGGAACTGGGAGAGCATTTCATTTTAACGATGGGCTTGGACGGCTGCTTATTTGCTTATCCTATGGAGGAATGGATACAGTTTGTAGAACGGTTAAGAACGTTACCGGGTACGAAAGAGGGAAGACAACTGCAACGTCACTTTATGGCCTTTGCCGCAGAAGTGGATGTGGACAAGCAGGGACGCTTCCTGATTCCTACAAAGCTGAGAGAACAGGCCGGTTTGGTAAAGGATGTTGTTTTGGTCGGGGTTCTTACCAAAATCGAACTTTGGAGCAAGGAACGCTGGGAGGAAAGTAATTGCTTCGGTGATATGGATGATATTGCGGAGCATATGGCGGAACACGGAATAAATTTCTAGGAAAGGTCAGGTGATACCGAGTGGGAAACGAACAGGAAATCATATTCCGGCATAAGTCGGTATTGCTGGATGAAGTACTGGAACAATTAAATATACGGGAAGACGGTATCTATGTAGACGGTACGTTGGGAGGTGCCGGGCATGCGGGAGAGGTTTGCAGCCGTTTAAAGGGCGGTCGGTTCGTGGGAATCGATCAGGATGCGGATGCAATCGCTGTGGCAACGGAGCGTCTCGCAAAATATCCGTTTGCACAGGTGGTACGAAGCAACTACAGTGAAATGAGACAGGTGCTGAACGAACTCGGAATCGAAAAGGTAAGCGGAATTTTGCTGGATTTGGGAGTGTCCTCTTATCAGTTGGACACGGCAGAACGGGGATTTTCTTACAAGGAAGAGAATGCGCCGTTAGATATGCGGATGGATCACCGGATGGAGATGACGGCAAAGGATATCGTAAACGGATACAGCGAGGCCGAATTATACCGGATTATCCGGGATTACGGAGAAGACCCGTTTGCAAAAAACATTGCGAAGCATATCGTGATGCGCAGAGAGAAGCAGGAGTTGGTGACCTGCGGTGATTTGAATGAGGCGATTCGGGCAGCGATTCCGATGAAGATTCAGAAGAATCTCGGACATCCGTCAAAGCGTACGTTTCAGGCGATTCGTATCGAATTGAACGGAGAGTTACGGGTACTGCAGAATACACTGGACGATATGATCGATTTATTGGAAGAAGACGGAAGATTATGTATTATTACATTCCATTCGCTGGAGGACAGAATTGTAAAGTCGGGATTTAAAAAGAGAGAGAATCCGTGTGAGTGTCCGCCGAGCTTTCCGGTTTGTGTATGCGGGAAGAAATCGGCAGGCAGGGTAATCACAAGAAAACCGATTTTACCGAGTGAAGAAGAGTGCGAGATAAACAAAAGAGCAAGGAGTGCAAAGTTGCGGGTATTTGAGCGCAGCTAGAAAAAAGGAGGGTTCGGCATGGATGCGAAGGACAAGTATTATAACAGAGCATATATGGTAGAAGGAACCGCTGCAAGACAGTTACAGGTGGTCCCGGATTACGAAAGAGAACAGGAGCAGGTTACACGCCCGAGAGTCACAGAGGCACCGAGACGTGCACCGAAGCTCAGTCACGGAATTGATTTTATTTCCATGACACTTTTGGTGGCAGCTATGGCAATTACTCTTTACTTGTGTTATAATTATCTGCAGGTACAGGGAAACATTGTACAGCTGAAGAGAGATGTGGCTGTATTGGATCAGGAATTAACTACGTTACTGAATGAGAACGATGCACTGGAAGAGGGCTTAAACGGGCAGATTGACTGGGATGTTGTATATCAGACCGCGGTGAAGGAGTTCGGCATGGTTTATCCGAACAATAACGAAGTGGTTACATATGAATCCACCAGAAACGGACATGTAATTCAGTACAAGGATATTCCGGAGTAGGAGTAATTCATGGAACAGGGTGAAAAGAGAAGAAAAAAACCAAAGAGATTGACAGGCAAAATGCAGGCAACATTGATGATTGTGTTTTGCCTTTTTCTTGTGGGTATTTTATTTGTTATGATCCGGGTTGTGATTGTGGGAAGCAATAAAACCTATGCAAAAGCTTCTTTGTCGCAGAAAACGGGCAGTGATACGGTGTTACAGTATAAAAGAGGAGCGATTTTGGACCGGAACGGTATCGTTCTTGCAAAGAGCGATAAGGTATATCATTTGATATTGGATCCGCGTCTGCTCTCGAAAAATCCGGAATGTATCGAGCCTACGGTTCGGGCATTGCAGGCTGCCTACGGTTTTAATGAAGCGGAGATGAAAGCCTTAATCGAAGAAAAAAAAGAAAGAGCTTATCATCCGCTTCGTAAGTATATGACCTACGAGGAACGAATGCAGCTTGAGACGTATATTGCCGAATTGCCGAAGGAAGAGGACGGTTCGGAAAATAAGGATAAGAAAAAAATCATCGGTGTTACTTTTGAAGAAGAGTATTTACGGAATTATCCCTTCGGGACGTTGGCGTCCCATGTGCTGGGCTTTGCAAAAGCGGACGGAGAAGCCTCTTACGGAATCGAACAGCAGTATAACGACAAGCTTTGCGGTATCAACGGAAGAGTTTATGATTATTATGATTCGGATTTGACGGTTCAACAGGAAACAATTCCGGCAAAGGACGGTATGACGATTGTTTCAACCATCGATTCGAATTTGCAAAGAGTTGTGCAAAGGCATACCGAAGCCTTTTTGGATGAAATCGGTGCAAAAAACGTGGGAGTTTTGATGATGGAGGTGGATTCGGGTGAAGTGTTGGCCATGCAGTCCAACTACAGTTATGATTTGAACAATCCCCGCAGTCTTACAAAATGGTACAGTGAAGAAGAAATCGAAGCAATGGACAACGAAGCCTTTTTAAATGCGTTGTACGGTGTGTGGAGAAATTTTTGTGTCAGTGATTCTTACGAGCCGGGCTCTACCTTTAAGCCGTTCACGGTTGCGTCTGCATTGGAGGAGACGATTATCAATACGGAGGAGACGTTCCTTTGTGACGGAGGAGAGCAGGTGGCGGATTATTACATATCCTGCCATAACAAATGGGGCCACGGTATGATTAATGCGGCTCAAAGTATTATGCATTCTTGTAATGATGCCCTGATGGAAATCGCGGAGAGAGAAGGCAGAGAGGCTTTTGCAAAATATCAAAGACGCTTTTTATTCGGAAGTCTGACCGGAATCGATCTTCCGGGAGAGGTACCGGGAATCTTGATGGAAGAAAGTCAGTTGAATGCCACAGAGCTTGCAACCGCCAGCTTCGGAATGTCCTTTAATACAACCATGATACAGTTGGGCTCTGCCTTGGCTTCTATGGTAAACGGCGGAATCTATTATGAACCCCATGTGGTGAAAGAAATCAGGAATTCCGACGGTGTTGTATTGGAAAAAATCGAGCCGCGGGTAGTGCATTCTACGGTGTCTAAGGAGACCTCCGAATTTTTACGGGATGCGTTTTATCTGACGGTACAGGAGGGAACCGCTACCGCTGCACAGGTGGAAGGATATCTGATCGGCGGAAAGACGGGAACGGCCCAGAAATTGCCGCGTAGCGAGGGAAAGTATCTGGTATCCTTTATCGGATGTGCCCCTGCGGATAATCCGAAAGTCATGATTTATGTGGTGGTAGATGAAGCTGCGGACGAGGAATTACAAAGCCGTGCTTCCATTGCATCGGAGCTGGCGGCAGATATTTTGGAAGAGGCGTTGCCATATTTGAAGATTTATCCGGATACGGAGATTCGGTATCCGAGCTTTGTGATCGACGAAGAAGATGTGGAAATGCAGATCGGAGAAATCGGTGATACGGGCGTTGTGTACGATCCGGACATGAACGAAAGTAATATGCAGGCCATTCCGGATGACATGGAATAGAAGCCGGATGCATAAACTGTTAAAAAACTTTCGCGGAGTAGAATGAGACAGATTACAACCAAACAAAGGAAAACCGCGTTGTTGGTAATTTGCATCCTGCTGGCGGCATCGTTCGGTCTGGTGGGAAGACTGGTTTATCTGATGATTTTGAATTCCGAAACTTATGCGGTGAAAGCGCAGGAACTGCATGAGCGGGAGCGTAGTATTAAGGCTGCCAGAGGAATTATATACGACAGAAACGGCGAGGTACTTGCAGATAATAAGCCTGTTTGTACCGTGTCTGTAATTCATAATCAGATTACCGATCCGGAACGGGTTATTTCCGTATTGTCGGAGGTATTGGAAATCTCGGAAGAAACGGTTCGGAAGCGGGTGGAATAGGTGTCCTCCATCGAACGAATTAAGGCAAATGTGGAGAAAGAGACCGCAGATTACCTTCGAAGTTTTGAACTGGATGGCGTCATGGTGGATGAGGACTATAAGCGATATTATCCGTTTGGGACGCTGGCATCCAGAGTCATTGGGTTTACCGGCGGAGATAATCAGGGAATCATCGGGCTGGAGGTTAAATATGATTCCATGCTGGAGGGGATTCCGGGGAAAATTCTTACTTTAACCACGGCTCACGGTACCGAGATACCCAATGCGGCTGAGAACAGACAGGAGCCTGTTGCCGGAAATTCGCTGACGATCAGTCTGGATGTAAATATCCAGCGTTATGCGGAACAGGCAGCCATGAAGGTACTGGAAGCGAAAAATGCCAATCATGTCAGTATGATATTGATGAATCCGCAAAACGGTGAAATATATGCTATGGCCAATGTGCCGGAGTTTGATTTAAATGATCCGTATACCTTGAATTCGGAATATGCCGCAAAGACCACAGGGACGACGTTGTCCACTGAGGAGAAGAACACGCTGTTAAACCAGATGTGGAGAAATCCGTGTATCAGCGATACGTACGAGCCGGGGTCTACTTTTAAGATTGTCACGGCTACTGCGGCATTTGAGAATAATGAAGTTACGGTTAATGACAACTTTTATTGTCCCGGTTATAAGATTGTAGAGGACCGGACGATTCACTGCCATAAGGTAGGAGGGCACGGGAGCGAGACGTTTTTGGACGGAATCAAGAATTCCTGTAATCCGGTGTTTATGGAAATCGGAGCAAGAGT